>JAEZEU010000290.1 GCA_023432885.1 Pseudomonadota bacterium
GGCGGCCAGGCCGAAGTGCCGGAAGTCGCCGGCACGTGGAAAGACCTGACTGACAACGTCAACTTCATGGCGTCGAACCTGACCGCACAGGTCCGCAACATCGCTGAAGTTGCCACCGCCATTGCCGGCGGCGACCTGTCGAAGAAAATCACGGTGGACGTGCGCGGCGAAATCCTGCTGCTCAAGGACACCCTGAATACGATGGTCGAGCAGCTCCGCTCCTTTGCCGCCGAAGTGACGCGCCTGGCGCGCGAGGTCGGCACCGAAGGCCGGCTCGGCGGCCAGGCCGTCGTGCCCGGCGTCGGCGGCACCTGGAAGGATCTCACCGACAACGTCAACCTGCTGGCGGCGAACCTGACCACACAGGTCCGCAACATCGCCGAAGTCACCACCGCCGTGGCTCGCGGCGACCTCTCGCGCAAGATCACCGTGGACGTGAAGGGCGAAATCCTCGAGCTGAAAAACACCATCAACACCATGGTGGACCAGCTCAACGCTTTCGCCGGCGAAGTGACGCGCGTGGCGCGCGAGGTCGGCACCGAGGGCAAGCTTGGCGGCCAGGCCCAGGTGCCCGGTGTGGCCGGCACCTGGAAGGACCTCACCGACACCGTGAACTTCATGGCGGCCAACCTGACCGAACAGGTCCGCGGTATCGTCAAGGTCGTGACCGCGGTTGCCGACGGCGACCTCAAGCAGCGGCTGACGGTGAAGTCGAAGGGCGAGGTCGCAGCGCTTGCCGATACCATCAACAACATGACCGAGACGCTCGCGACCTTTGCCGATCAGGTCACCAGCGTTGCGCGCGAAGTCGGCGTCGAAGGCCGTCTCGGCGGCCAGGCCAACGTGCCCGGTGCCGCCGGCACGTGGAAGGACCTCACCGGCAACGTCAACCTGCTTGCGGCCAACCTGACCTCCCAGGTGCGCGCCATCGCCGAAGTCGCTACTGCCGTGACCAAGGGCGACCTGACCCGGTCGATCCAGGTCGACGCGCGCGGCGAAGTCGCCGAGCTGAAGGACAACATCAACACCATGATCGGGAATCTCCGCCTGACGACGGAGCTCAATACCGAGCAGGACTGGCTGAAGACCAACCTCGCCCGCTTCACCAACATGCTGCAGGGCCAGCGCGATCTTTCTACCGTCGGCCGCCTGCTGCTCACTGAACTCGCGCCGCTGGTAAACGCGCATATGGGCGTAATCTATCAAATCGAGAGTGAGGACAACCGGCAGCTCCGCCTGCTGTCGTCCTACGCCGGCGACGCCACCTACCCGCATCCGCCCATGGTCCAGATCGGCGAAGGGCTGGTCGGGCAATGCGCCATGGACAAACGCCGCCTGCTGGTATCGGACATTCCCACCGACTCAGCGCCGGTCAACTCCGCGCTGCTGCGCGTGCTGCCGAGAAATCTTGTGGTGCTGCCGGTCCTGTTCGAAGGCCAGGTCAAGGCTGTAATCGAGCTCTCCTCGATCACCTCCTTCACCAACTCGCAGATGACCTTCCTCGAGCAACTCACCGATTCGATCGGTATCGTGCTCAACTCGATCGAAGCCACGATGCAGACCGAGGGCCTGCTGAAGCAGTCGCAGCAGCTTGCCGCCGAATTGCAGACCCAGCAGAAGGAATTGCAGCAGACCAACGAACAGCTGGAGCAGAAGGCGCAGCAGCTCGCCGAGCGCAACGTCGAGGTGGAGCGCAAGAACCAGGAAATCGAGCAGGCACGCCGCGCGCTGGAGGAAAAGGCGAGCGAGCTCGCGCTTACCTCGAAGTACAAGTCCGAATTCCTCGCCAATATGAGCCACGAGCTGCGCACACCGCTCAACAGCATACTGATCCTCGGTCAGCAGCTGACCGAGAACCCGGACGGCAATCTGACAGCCAAGCAGGTGGAATTCGCGCGTACCATTCACGGCGCGGGCACCGACCTGCTCAATCTCATCAGCGACATCCTGGACCTTTCCAAGATCGAGTCCGGCACGGTCACGGTAGATGCCGAGGAAATCTTGCTGCCCAATCTGCTCGAAACGGTCGGGCGTCCGTTCCGGCATGAAGCCGACAACCGCCAGCTCTCGTTCAACATCGAGGTCGACCCCAATCTCGGGCGCAGCATCGTCACCGACTCCAAGCGTCTGCAGCAGGTGCTGAAGAACCTGCTCTCCAACGCTTTCAAGTTCACCGCGGATGGCGGCGTGCGTTTGAGCGTGTCGGCGGCAGTCGGCGGCTGGAGTGCCGATCATCCGATCCTGTCGCACTCGCCGGCCGTGATTGCCTTCGAGGTGTCGGATAGCGGCATTGGCATCCCGCTTGATAAGCAGAAGCTGATCTTCGAGGCATTCCAGCAGGCCGATGCCGGCACCAGCCGCAAGTATGGCGGCACGGGCCTTGGGCTTGCGATCAGCCGCGAGCTGGCCACCCTGCTCGGCGGCGAAATCCATCTCACCAGCGCGCCTGGCAAGGGTTCAACCTTCACGTTGTATCTGCCGCTGAAATATTCCGGCCCCACGGCGGAGCCACGGACGCGGACATCAACTGCTGCCCACACCATGCTCCCGGCCCAACCGGTAGTCACGCAGGAGTGGGCGATCGAGCAGATTCCGGACGACCGTCTCGACCTCGAAGCCGGCGACACCATCCTGCTGATCGTCGAGGACGATCCGCACTACGCCCGCGTGCTGGTCGACCTTGCCCACGACAAGGGCTTCAAGGTCCTGGTGGCTGCGCGCGGGGCAGAGGCGCTCGAGCTCGCCAAGCAGTACCAGCCGGCCGCGGTCTCGCTCGACGTGTTCCTGCCGGACATGCTCGGCTGGACCGTGCTGAGCCAGCTAAAGCACAACCCCCTCACCAGGCACATCCCGGTGCAGATCATCACGCTCGACGAGGACCGCCAGCATGCCCTTGCGCGCGGCGCGTTCTCCTTCGTCAACAAGCCGACGACCACCGAGGGCGTCGGCGCCGCGCTGTCCCAAATCAAGGAATATGCAAAACCGCGGCGCAAACGCCTGTTGATCGTCGAGGACAATCCGGCGGAGCAGATGAGCATCAGGCAATTGCTCGAGCATGACGACATCGAAATCGTGACAAGCGATACCGGCGCCGGCGCGCTTGCAACGATGCGCGAAAACCCTTGCGACTGCGTCGTGCTCGACCTCAAGCTGCCGGACATGAGCGGTTTCGAGGTACTCGACCGCATCCGCGTCGACGAGGCGCTCTCCAACGTACCCGTGGTTGTCTTCACGGGGCGGGAACTCTCGGTCGAGGAGGACGCGGAACTTCATACCATGGCGCGAAGCATCGTCGTAAAGGGCGTCGAATCTCCCGAGCGCCTGCTCGACGAAACCGCACTGTTCCTGCATCGCGTCATCACCGAGTTGCCGCTCGAGAAGCAGCGCATGCTCGAGAAACTCAACAGTTCTGACGAGGATCTGGTGGGCCGTACGGCGCTGTTAGTCGATGACGATGCGCGGAATATCTTTGCGCTCTCCAGCGTCCTGGAACGCCGCGGTATGAAAGTGTTGACGGCGACGACCGGCCGCGAAGCGGTTGCTCTCGTTGAATCCCACCCGGAAATAGCGATCGTGCTGATGGACATCATGATGCCGCAGATGGATGGCTACCAGACCATCGGCGCAATCCGGGAGAATCCCGCGTTCCGCCGGCTCCCGATCATTGCGCTCACCGCCAAGGCAATGAAGGGCGATCGCGAGAAATGCCTTGAAGCCGGCGCGTCCGACTATCTGGCAAAACCCGTAAACACCGAACAGCTGCTGCTTGCGATTCGCATGTGGCTGCACCGCTAGCCCCTGATCCCGAAGAGTGGAAACTGGTTTTCGGATTAGACATGCGCAAACAAAGGAAAGCAGGCGGGATGACAACGATCATCACACGTCCCGCGCGAGCGACGTAATGGACCACGAGAAGGTCAATATCCTCCTCGTCGACGATCAGCCGGCAAAGCTGCTCGCTTACGAGGTCATCCTGAAGGAACTCGGCGAGAACCTCGTCGTGGCCTCTTCGGGACGCGAGGCGCTGGAATATCTCCTGAAGAACGAGGTTGCCGTCATCCTCGTCGACGTCTGCATGCCGGAGCTCGACGGCTTCGAGCTGGCGGCGATGATCCGCGAGCACCCGCGCTTCCGCAAGAC
Organism: Pseudomonadota bacterium; assembly: GCA_023432885.1. Lineage (GTDB taxonomy): Bacteria > Pseudomonadota > Alphaproteobacteria > Rhizobiales > Xanthobacteraceae > Bradyrhizobium. The sequence continues at coordinate 4,141 of JAEZEU010000290.1, forward strand.
GGCGATCATCTTCATCTCGGCGATCCAGGTCAGCGACCTCGACCGCCTGCGCGGCTACGAGATGGGCGCGGTGGATTACGTGCCGGTGCCGGTGGTGCCGGAGGTGTTGCGCGCCAAGATCAAGGTATTCGCCGAACTCTACCGCAAGACCCGGCAGCTTGAGCGGCTCAATGCCGAACTCGAGGACCGCGTGCGCGCCCGCACCGCCGAACTCGAGGAATCCCACCGCCGGCTGGTAGAGAGCGAACAACGACGCAGCCTTGCGATCGCCGCCGGCAAGATGGGCTCGTGGGACTGGGATTGGGTCAACGGGGACTGGATGTGGGACGAAGGGCAGTATCAGATCCTCGGAGTCGACCCGCAGACCTTCAAGGTGACGCCGGCCAATCTCCAGGCGCTGCTGCATCCCGACGACAGCGAGGTGCCACGCAGGGCGCTGGCGCAATTTACCAAGGGCGCCAAGTCCCACGAAGCGGAGTTCCGCATTGTTCGTCCCGACGGTCAGGTCCGCTGGTGCGTCGGCACCGCGGCCGCCTCGCATGACGCGGCCGGCCGCGTCATGCGCGTCAGCGGCGTCACCGTCGATATCACGGACCGTAAGCATGCCGAGGAGCGGCAGAACCTGCTCGCGCGCGAAGTCGATCATCGCGCCAAGAACGCGCTGGCGCTGGCCCAATCGATCGTCCGGCTAACCCGCGGCGATGACGTCAAGGCCTATGTCCAATCGGTCGAGGGCCGCATCAACGCGCTGGCTCGCGTACATACGGTGCTGTCGCTGTCCAGCTGGCAGGGCGCCGAAATCCGCCGGCTGGTCGACGAGGAGTTCGCGCCCTACTCTGACGGCAACCAAGTCACCCTCTCCGGCCCGGAGGTGCAGCTGCGGCCCGCAACCGCGCAGACGCTCGCCCTGGCTTTGCATGAACTCGTCACCAACTCCGCCAAGTACGGCGCACTATCGACGCTGTCGGGGCGGCTGTCCGTCAGCTGGAAGGACGAGGACGGCCTGCTGTCCCTGATCTGGCAGGAGGAAGGTGGCCCGCCAGTACGCCAGCCGAAATCGCAAGGCTTCGGCACGCGCAGCGTGCTGGCCAGCATCGAATCTCAACTCGGCGGGCGGGCTGATTTCGACTGGCGCAGCGAGGGGCTGCTGTGCCGGCTATCGGTGCCGCTATCGCCGCAGCGTGCCACGCAGGAGCGCGGCACCGCGCGCGAGCCAGCCGTCGAACATGCCAGCTCTCGACTCTAGGTCCGGCCGCGCAATGGCCGGTCTCAGCGCTTCGGAGCCCGAGAACGTCAGGTCACGGGCGATGCCGAGCGCGCAGTTTCGATGGCGGCCATCAGTTGATTCGGGCGAAACGGCTTCTGCAGGCACACCACGTCGGCGAGTCCCGGCATGTCCGCGACAAAGTCGAGTCCGGTCATGCCGGAGATCGCAATGATCGGAAGGCCCGGCACGCGTTCACGCATCGAACTGATGACGTCGAAGCCGTTGCCGCCAAGCAGGAAGATGTCGACGATCGCAAGGTCGACGGGCGCATCTTCGAAGGCCTTGAGGCCGGCGGCAGCACTCGCGGCCTCCACGACCTCGAAATGGTTGATCCGCAGCACCATCGCCATCATCGCGCGAACGTCGGCCTGGTCATCGATGATGAGAACACGAGGCATGAATGCTCCTTGCGCCGACCTTCGGACTGAACCGGTGAACAAAGTTTCGCAATTGCCGTTGCTGGTTGACTAAAATACTAGCGAGCGGGCTGCGACCGCGTGACGCAAATCCCCAGTTCTAACCTTGGGTTGATTCCCTGCGTACGTCAACGCATTCTCGCGCGTGGCTGGTCGATGCGTTTCGGGTATCAATAGATCGGCTAGATGGCGCGCACCGGCGGGCGCATTATGGTGCGCCCTCGGCGCAAATTGTTTCGGCACGCGAGGTGCCAGTTGCACGAGGCGAAATGCCGACAGGCACCGATACCGACGGCTTTCTTTCGACCCTTCCCGCTACTCGTCGCGACCGCAAGATCGCATTGGCCGTGGTCGGTATTTCCGCGTTGCTCTTTGCCTGCGTCGTGCCTTTTGCCGGAATGCCGCTGCCGCAAGTTCCTGCGTTTGTCGCAAGTTATCAGTCGGCGCTTGTCGTCAACGATCTGATCACTGCAGTCCTTTTGCTCTCGCAGTTCGCCGTCGTGAGAACGCGAGGCCTGCTGGTCCTCGCCGCCGGGTATCTGTTCACCGCAGCGGCCGCTGTCGTTCACGCCCTCACCTTTCCGGGACTGTTCGCGCCATCGGGGATGCTCGGCGCGGGAAGCCAGACCACGGTCTGGCTCTATATGATCTGGCACGGTGTATTTCCCATCTGCGTGATCGGCTATGCACTTTCGAAATCCGGCAGCCGGATGCGCACGTCAGCTGCCACTGCGATTCTTGCGTCCTCGTCCGTCGTTATCCTGCTGATGGCGATCTTTACCTGGATCGTGACCGCAGGACACGATCTCCTGCCGGTTCTGCTCAGCGGCGGCCATTACACCCGGACCATGATCGGCGTCGTCTCGTCGGTCTGGAGTCTGAGCCTGCTTGCGCTGATCGCACTCTGGTTCCGCCGGCCGCAAAGCGTGCTCGACATCTGGCTCATGGTCGTGATGTGTGCATGGTTGTTCGATATCGCCCTGTCTGCCATCCTGAATGTAGCGCGCTTCGATCTCGGATTTTACCTCGGCCGCATTTACGGCTTATCCGCCGCGAGCTTCGTCCTGGCGATCCTGCTGATCGACAACGTCACGCTTCAGGCGCAGCTGTCGAGGCTGCTCGGGACCGAACGCGAGCGCCATTCCGAGCGCGAGAGGCTGTTCCGTGCCGTCGTGGAATCCTCCAACGACGCGATCATCACGAAGTCGCTCGAGGGCACCATCACCTCGTGGAATCCGGCGGCGGATCAGCTATTCGGCTACACGGCCGCCGACGCGATCGGCAAACAGATCGACATCATCGTGCCGCCGGAGCGCCGTGCCGAGGAGGATAATATTCTTCGACGCGTCGGTCTCGGCGAGAAGATCGAGCATTACGAAACGATCCGGCTGCACAAGAGCGGCCGTGAGGTGGAAGTATCGCTCAGCATCCAGCCGATCCGCGCGGCCTCCGGTGAGATTGTCGGCGCCTCCAAGACCGCACGCGACATCACCGAAGTCAACCGGACGCAACGTGCGCTCGACCGCGAGAAGGAGGAGCGACAGCGCGTGTTCGAGACCTCCAACGATCTGATCCTGGTTACGGACAGCGCAGGCAATTTCGTCCAGGTCAGCCCCAGCTCGGTCGCGATCGTCGGCTACGAGCCCGCGGAGATGATCGGGCGAAGCGCCGTCGAGTTCATTCACCCGGATGACCTGGAAAACACGCGCAACGAGATGCGGGCGGCGAGACGCGGACAGCAGAAGCGGAACTTCGAGACCCGTTATCTTCACAAGGACGGGCACGCTGTCTCGCTGAACTGGACCGGATCGTGGTCGGAGCCGGTCCGCCGGCACTTTTTCATCGGCCGCGACCTTACCGAGAAGCAGGCCGCCGAAGCGCAGATGCGGCAGGCCCAGAAGATGGATGCCATCGGCCAGCTCACCGGCGGCGTCGCGCATGACTTCAACAATATCCTCACCGTCATCACCGGCACCATCGGCATTCTTGCCGACGGTGTCGCCGACAAGCCCGAGCTTGCCAATGTGGCGCGGATGATCGACGAGGCCGCCGAACGCGGCGCCAGCCTGACGAAACATCTGCTCGCCTTCGCCCGCAAGCAGCCGCTGCAGCCGCGCGAGATCGACGTCAACGCGCTGGTGCTTGAGGCCGCCAAGCTGCTCCACCCGACGCTCGGAGAGCATATCCAGATCGCGCCGCTGCTGTCGCCGGAGGCACGGACCCCCCATGTAGACCCCAATCAGCTCACCACGGCCATCCTCAATCTCGCGCTCAACTCGCGCGATGCCATGCCGGAGGGCGGCAAGCTTACGCTGGAGACCGGTAACACAGTCCTCGACGAGGCCTATGCATCCATGCACAACGAGGTCGTGCCCGGCGAGTATGTGATGATCGCCGTCAGCGACACCGGAATGGGCATCGCGCCTGCCGATCTGGAGAAGGTGTTCGATCCCTTCTTCACCACCAAGGAGGTCGGCAAGGGTACCGGACTCGGCTTGAGCATGGTGTTCGGCTTCGTCAAGCAGTCGGGCGGGCACATCAAGATCTATAGCGAGCAGGGCCACGGCACCACGGTCAAGATCTACCTGCCCCGCGCGAGCGGGACCGGCGAGGATGCGGCTGAGGCCTCGCTGCAGGCTGCCGTCGAAGGCGGCAACGAGATCATTCTCGTCGTCGAGGACGACGCGCTGGTGCGCCGCTACGTCATCACCCAGATCGAGAGCCTCGGCTACAGCACGCTGGAGGCCGGCAACGCCGCCGAAGCCCTCGAGTTGATCAGCAGCCATCCCGAGATCAATCTCTTGTTCACCGACGTCATCATGCCCGGGCCGATGAACGGGCGGCAGCTCGCCGTGGAGGCGGCGAAGCGGCTGCCTGCTCTCAAGACGCTGTACACGTCGGGCTACACCGAAAACGCCATCGTCCATCACGGCCGCCTCGATTCCGGCGTGCTGCTGCTGGCAAAGCCGTACCGCAAGTCCGAACTCGCCCGGTTGATCCGGCAGGCGCTCGCCGGCTGATCCCTCGCGCAGTTGACGCCGCAGCGGCCGTGCGGTCATCTGCGCCGCATGAAGAACCTCCTCACCGACATTGAAGGCGTCAGCGTCGGCCATGCCGATGATGCGGTGCTTGCCTCCGGCGTCACCGCCATCCTCTTCGACAAGCCGGCGGTGGCTTCCGCCGACGTGCGCGGCGGCGGGCCGGGCACGCGGGAGGACGCCTTGCTCGACCCCGTCAGCACGGTGGATGCGATCGACGCCATCACGCTCTCCGGCGGCTCGGCCTTTGGCCTTGACGCCGGCGCCGGCGTGCAGTCGTGGCTGCACGAGCGCGGCCGCGGTTTCCGCATCCGCGACGCCGTCATCCCAATCGTCACCGGCGCGATCTGCTTCGATCTGCTCAACGGCGGCAACAAGGCCTGGGGCCGCTTCTCACCCTATCGCGACCTCGGCTATGCCGCTGCCGGCGCGGCAGGCGGCGAATTCGCGCTCGGCAGCGTCGGCGCCGGCCTCGGCGCCACCACCGTAAATTTGAAGGGTGGGCTCGGTTCGGCCTCGGCGGCCACAGTGGCCGGCGTGAAGGTCGCAGCGCTTGCCGTGGTCAATGCGGTCGGCAGCGTCATCGTCGGCGACGGGCCGTGGTTCTGGGCCGCGCCGTTCGAGGCGGACGGCGAATATGGTGGGCGCGGCATGCCGGCCACCTTCACGCCCGACATGCACCGCCTGCGCATCAAGGGCGGGCCGGAGGCGAAGGCGGCCGAGAACACCACGCTGGTCGTGGTCGTCACAGACGCCATCCTGACCAAGCCCCAGGCCAAGCGGCTCGCGATGATCGCGCAGACCGGCATGGCCCGCGCCATCAATCCCGTGCATGCCCCGCTGGATGGCGATGTGGTGTTCGCAGCGGCGACCGGCGTCAAGCCGATCGATCCCCTGTTCGGCCTCACCGAGCTCGGCATGGTCGCCGCCAATGTGGTGGCGCGCTCGATTGCGCGCGGCGTCTATCACGCCGCCGCGCTGCCCTTTCCCGGCGCGCTACCGGCCTGGAGGGACCGATTCGGCTAGCATCCCGCGTCTAGCCGGGCTGGGTCTCCTAAACACTCACGGATAGCGACGAGCTGCCCTGCGCCGGGACTGCGTTCGCCTGACGCTGGATCATCTGCTCGAGGAAACTGTAGGACGATATCGCGGCCGTCGACGCGCTGGATGCCGGCGGTCTGGTCATCGTCGAGCCGTCGGTATTGGTTACGGTGGTTCCGCTTGCACCATCCAGCGCCCGCTGCAGCGGATCGTTGGAATCACCGTTGGCGCCATCACTCGCATCATGTCGGTCTTGATCGCGCTGGCGCGTCAGCATTGCCGAAGCCAACTCGTTTTCCGAAACCGAGTTGTCGCCGTCCTTGTCCAGCTTGCCGAACACGTCGTCGGCTTGCGTGAGATTGGTGCCGCCGGCGCCGAATGCGTCCTCGAATTCGCTCTTGGTGATCTTGCCGTCCCTATCGGCGTCGATGTGCAAGAACATATCCTTCAACGCATCACCGCTGCTTATTGGCACGAACAGCGATCCGGACTGGCTCTGTGCGGCTAGCAGCGCACTCCAGGTCTCCGGCGATAGCTGCGCGCCGCCTCCTGCTACGGGGGCTGCGCTCGTGCCGGTCGAAGTTGCAGCATCCGTCTGGAAGGCGAACAGGTTCGGCTGGTCCTGACCGGAGCCTGCCGACTGCGTCTGTTTCGACGACACGAGACCGAACAGGCTGTCGATCACGGACGTGGCGGCGCCAAGGGCGAACATCATGACGAAGCCTCCAACACGGCCGCGGTCCGCGGCGCACAACTATGCACCGAAACCGCAGCAAACGCCGTGCCATCGGAAAAACCCAGCAAAATAAAGGACCCGTCGCACTCCGGCGGAACCACAGCCCCGGCAACAAGTGCCTGGTGCGGCAGAAATTTCCGCCCTCAAGGAAGCTATAGCCCACATT
>JAEZEU010000476.1 GCA_023432885.1 Pseudomonadota bacterium
TCGTCGCCGAGCGTCACCCAGTGACCGAGCGTCGTGAACACGCGTTCGGCCATGTTGGCCGCGGCGGCCTTGGTAAAGGTGATGCAGAGGATCTTTTCCGGCGGCACGCCCGTGAGCAGCAGGCGGATCACCCGCTGCACCAGCACATGCGTCTTGCCCGAGCCGGCATTGGCCGACACGAAAGCCGAACCGGCCGGATCGGACGCGCGCGCCTGCGTGGCGCGAACCACGTCGGGAATGGGACGCGGCGCCTTCACCATTCAGGAATCTCCAGCCCGCCGGCGGCCGACCACTCCTTGATCCGCGCCAGATTGTCGTAGTCGCCGTAGCGGGCGGCCCACATCGAGAGGTTCAGCGAGGTGTAGGCCTGGTTCTCGTCCTCGAATTTTCGGATCAGCTTTTCGAGCTCTTCGCGCGCATAGTCGGCGGCGACGTCGGGATGCTGCGGCGTCTCGCTCGGCCGCATCTTCAGTTCCACGGTCTTCTGCTCGCCCGGCGGATTGTTGCCGCTGAGCCTGACATAGACGAGCTGACTGACCGATGAGCCGGCATCGATGTCCTTGAACCCGCCCTCGCGCAGGATGGCGGCCTCCAGCGTCAGCTGCGGCGACAGCCCCATGCGCACCTGCTTGCCGGTCGGCGGCTGGCCGGTCTTGTAGTCGAGGATCGCATAAGTGCCGTCGTTGCGGCGTTCGATCCGGTCGGCGCGGGCGGAAAGGATGAAGCTGCGTTCGTCGTCGAGCCGGATTTCGATCTCGCCCCTGATCTCGGCGTCGATCGCGCTGACGTTCTCGCGACGCGCGATCTCCCAGTCGGAAAACCATCTTGCGATGCGCTGGAAGCGCGGCCACCACAAGGCGCGCGCCTCCGGCCGTTCCATCAGAGGCGCAAAGAATTTCCGGCCGATCTCGCGCAGCGCGGTGGCGGGATCCCCGGGCAGTTGATCGGCGTAAGTCTGCGTGAATTCGCCGAGCGCGGCGTGGATGGCCGAGCCGCGGTCGGCCGCCGCCAGCGGCATGTCGACGGGGTCGAGCGGGGAGAGCTTGAGGATGTAGCGCGCATAGATGGTGTAGGGATCGCGCAGCCAGTCCTCGATCGCAGTGACCGAGAGACGCGTCGGCCGCACGGCACGCGGCGGCTTTGGTGCGGGCTGCGAGATCGGCTTGACCTCGTCCGGCTGATCGAGCTCCGCGGCAAAGGCGACATATTTTTCGCCCGCGGCGGCGGCCGCATCCCATCGCGCTTCGCCGGCCACGGCTTCCAGCCGGTGCAGGAAGCGCGAGGCAACCGCCGGTGCGCCGCCGACCTTGGCGGAATGGGTCAGGATGACCTCGCGATGGCCGAGCAATTGCGCGAAGTCATGCGCGGACAGGCCGATGCGCCGCTCCGGCAGATCGAGCCCGAGCTGATGGCGCATCGGCCGGCTCAGCCAGGGATCGGAACGCGGCGCAGGCGGCCAGACGCCCTCGACCAGTCCGCCGAGGATGACGCGGTCGGCTTCGGTCAAGCGCGCCTCGAGCTGACCGTAGATATGGAGCTGCGCGTTGCCGGACTCGGGCCGCCGCACGATGCGGTCAGCGAAGGCGGTCTGGAACACCTCCGGATAATCGCCGAGCTGCACCGAAAGTCCGTTCTGTTTCTGGCTTGCCAGCACGTCATCGAAGGCGGCGGCGAGCGCCGAGCCCTGCTGGCCGTCAAAGGCGGCGACGACGCCATTCTCATCGGCGGACAGACCGGCGATGATCTCGCGATGACGCTGTGCGAGCTCGGCAAAGTCGTGCTGCTTTGAGGCTTCGATGCTCTCCAGCGGCGCGAGGGCTGTCTGCAGGGCCTTGATCAGGTCTTCCGCGCGATCGAGATCCGAATCGCGCAGTTTGGTCCGGGGCTCCTGCGGGTGCAGCGAAGACACGTCGCCGGCACGGAGCTTGCGAAGCTCGTCGCGGAAGCGGGCGAAGTCGCGCGCCAGGCCGGACGTCGCCGCTTGCGGCCGTGTGCCGCGCAGCAGCGCCAGTTCCAATGTCTCGATGGCGCGCCTGTGCGCACCGTGCGTCCGGCCTAGCTGCAGCAGGGGATGCTTGAGCAGCGCTAGCAAGGTCGGCGGCTCCAATCCCTTGGACGCTGCTTCCGCAGCCAGTCGCGCGAAAATGCCGGCAGAGGTTTCCATCAGCGCATCGCCGCCGGAATCGTCGAACTCCAGATTCCAGCGATCGAGTGCCGCGCTCACCCGCCGCGCCAGACCCCGATCGGGGGTCACGAGCGCCGCCGACTTGCCCAGATGTCGCGCCTCGCGCATCGCAATCGCAATCGCGAGCGCTTCCATTTCGGTGTTGGGCGCCTCGATCACCGCGAGGTCCTGCATGCCGGCAGCGATCCGCGCGGCGATTTCAGGCTCGCGCAGGCGATCGTGCCATTGCGCCGTCGCGCTCGAAGGACGCATCGTCTCCGATAGCAGGATCTCACGGCCGCCGGTCCCGGGCTCGCCGAGAATCTCGACGTCGCCGCGCTTGATGCCCAAGCGATCGAGCAGCGCGTGCATCGCGTATTGCGGATGGTTGGAGGCGGGCGGCGTCGAAAATCCTCCGAGCGCATTGCGGACGCCGCCGATCAGGTCCCAGGCGTCCTCATCAAGATCGGTGTCGAGCCCCGGCAGCACGACGGCGCCGTTGGGGAGCTTTGCCACCGCGTGGAGGAACTTCGCCGTCGCCGGCATCGAGCCGGTGGAGCCTGCCGCGATCACCGGGCCATCATGATGCCGTGTGAGCCGGACAGCTTCCGCGTCGATCAAGCGGTCGCGGCGCGCCGCCGGCTCGATCCTGTTCTGCTCGGCGAGGAAGGCCGGCCAGGCCTCACGCGCGATGCGCAGGAAGCGCAGCGAATGCTGCCAGTATTCATCGAGCTCGGTGGGAACGAGGCCGTCGAGTGCCTTCCAGTCCACGCCGCGCGTCACCATGTCGTCGATCAGCCGGGCGAGGTCGGTGGCGAGCGCGAGCGTCGAGGCGGGGCCGCCAACCACCAGGGACGACGTCGCGGGCATCTTCGCCCACGCGGCCACCAGATGGGCCAGCGCCAGCCGCCGCTCCAGTTCGCCCAGCTTTGGCGGGATGTCGAGCGGGGCGATGCCGCCCGGCTCGGAGTCCTCGGAGAATGCGAGTTCATCCTCGTCGATATCGCCGAGCGCGACGATGCGCGGCAGGATCGCCGCATCCGTGCCGAGCACGTCGAGGAAAATGCCGTGCGCGAGCCGCCCGGCACGGCGGGTCGGCAGATAGAGCGTCGCACTCGCCAGCCGCTCCGGCCGGTTGCGTGCTTCAAAACCTTCCACGAGCCGGCCGTCGACCAGCGCCGCGAT
>JAEZEU010000484.1 GCA_023432885.1 Pseudomonadota bacterium
CGCTGGCGAGCGCCTGGATCGACAAGCATCGCAGCCTTGCGGTCGCGCTGGTATCGGCCGGCCTGGCCGTGGCGCCCGTGACGGTTGCGCCCTCCGCCAGCCTGCTGATCTCCGCCTATGACTGGCGTACCGCCATGCTCGTGATCGGCATCGCGGCCTGGGTCCTGCTGATCCCCGCCTGCTTCCTGGTGCGTCCCGCGCCGCAGGCGGCGGGCGGTGCGAGCGCGAGCCCCGAGGCCGCGCCGGAGACGCAATGGACCGCGGCGCAGGCGCTGCGCACGCCGCAATTCATCACGCTGGCGCTGGCGCATTTCGCGTGCTGCGCCGCGCATTCCGGCCCGATCTTCCACATGGTGAGCTACGCCATGATCTGCGGCATCGCCCCGCTGACCGCCGTCACCGTCTACAGCCTCGCTGGCTTCTCCGGGCTCGGCGGACGCCTCCTGCTCGGCGCGCTGGCCGACCGCGTCGGGGCAAAGCCCGTGCTGGTCGGCGGCCTCCTCGTGCAGGCGCTGTGCATCGCGACCTACCTGGCGGTGTTCAGGCTCGGCGAGTTCTACGCACTCTCCGTCGCGTTCGGGCTGGCCTATGGCGGGGTGATGCCGCTCTATGCCGTGCTGGTGCGCGACTTCTTCGGCGCTCGCATCATGGCCACCGTATTCGGCGCGGTCTCGGCCTTCGCCAGCCTCGGCATGGCGCTGGGACCGTGGGCCGGCGGCATCGTGTTCGACACCTATCATGCCTATACCTGGCTGCATGCCGGTTCCTTTGCCATCGGGCTTGCGGCGGTCGCCGTGGCGCTCAGCTTCCCCAGCAAACGCAGCCAAACGCTCGATCTCGGCCGCGCTGCGGCATGATCGGCATGAGACCCGCCGTCTTGATCGCATCAGGCGGATAGGTCACCATCCGCCCGCCCGCCAAACAGCAGATCAAGAAGGGCACGGGGAAACGCATGAACAAGGCCACCGCTATCGACCTCGTCGAGCGCGCGCGGGCGCTGGCGCCCTTGATCAAGCAGGAAGCCGAGGAGATCGAGCGCACGCGCCGGCTGACCGAGCCGGTGGTCACCGCGCTGATCGAGAACGGCATGTACCGGGCTTTGCTACCGAAGAGCCTTGGCGGCGCCGAAGTGCCGCTCATGACCTTCATGCAGATGCAGGAGGAAATCGCCAAGGCCGACGCCTCGACGGCCTGGTGCCTCGGCCAGTGCAGCGTCTGCGCTGTCATCTCGGCCTATCTGGACCACGACGCGGCCGACGAGATATTCAACACTAGGCAGGGAGTCCTCGCCTGGGGCGCGATCAACCATGACGTTCGCGCCGAGCCCGGCGGCTACCGCGCCAATGCGCGCTGGGAGTTCGCCTCGGGCATCCGCCAGGCGAGCTGGCTCGGCGCCCATGTCCGCATCACCGAGGCCGACGGCAGCCCGCGCCTGAAGCCGGACGGCTCGCCGGAAATCCGCACCATCCTGTTTCCCGTCACCAGCGCCACGCTCTACGACGTGTGGGATGTGATCGGGCTGCGCGGCACCGGCACCGACTCCTACTCGGTCGACAACCTCTTCATCCCCGAGAAATTCGCCGCCTTGCGCGACGAGCCTCATGCGCTGCGCGAGAAGGGGCCGCTCTACAAGATCCCGACCAATGCGATCTACAGCATGGGCTTCGCCGCGACCTCGCTGGGCGTCGCCCGCGCGCAATTCGACGCGGCGATCGAGCTTTCCCGCAAGAAGACACCGCAGGGCCTCTCGGCGATGAAGGAGAACAGCGCGGTGCAGGGCCTGATCGGCCTCACCGAGGCGAAATTGCGCCGCGCCCGCGCCTATCTGTTCGCGACCGCCGCCGAGGTCTGGGACGATCTCGTGCACGGCCCCTTCACCGAAGCGCATCGTGTGGCGCTGCGGCTGGCTTCCACCTCGACGATCCATCAAGCGACCGAGATCGTCGACGCCGCCTATCACATGGCCGGCGCCACCGCGGTGTTCCGCGCCAACGGCTTCGAGCGCCGCCTGCGCGACATGCACGCGATCAACCAGCAGCTCCAGGCCCGCGACAGCCATTACGAGGAGATGGGCAAGGCGATCCTGTCGGGCAATCTGGCGGGGCCACCGACGGCGCGATAGCGCACGATGGCCTCTCTGTTTGAATTCGACAGTTCCGGCCAGTTCGATTCACCTTTCCCCAACGGGGAGAGGTGGACCTCCAATGCCGCTCCGGCTCAACCTAAGCCATGCTGTAGATGAGCACTTGCGTGACCTCGAGAGGGCGCGCTTCACGACGCGACAGGCAAGCGGGCCTTTCTCAAGCTTATTTTTTCGGGCTGCGCTGCCCCTGTCTCCGTTTCGATCAGGCTCTCGATCCATTCGATCGTTCGCAGGACGTCCGGATGGACCGCGAAGTCATACTCGCCACGCACGATACCGAAACAATCCCGGCCTCTTTCGTTGCTCAAGGCCCGCCTCAAGCGCCGTGCAAACAAGGAAAGCTGCTCGCTGGATGGCCGCAGTTCGGTCTGAACAGGCTTAGCTGCCGTCCGCCGATCGGCGCCAGCGCGCCGTTCGCCGATCAATTGGCGCTCAGCTTCGGAGCGCGTATCCACGCCCGATCGCCTGTCCTCGCCGGCGCGCCTGTCCTGGTTCGAGCCGCCGCTGGCGCTATCCATCATTTCTCTCCATCAAGAAACAAGCTGTGCGAAGTTGCAGCCCTCTCCGCCTCACGCAGCGCAAGAGAGCCGGGGAGCTTTCATTCGAAGTGCACGCCCATCCGAAATCCTCTGCGCCAAACCACGTGACACGACATGACGAGCTGGTCTTCCGGTACAAGCAGATTGAACTTCGCGGGAACGCGGGTACTCAGGTCGGACA
>JAEZEU010000526.1 GCA_023432885.1 Pseudomonadota bacterium
CAGGCCGATCTCGCGCTGTGCCATGGCAAAGCGCGTGACCGAGTCCATCATGCACATGACGTCCTTGCCCTCGTCGCGGAAATATTCGGAGATCGAGAGCGTGAGATAGGCGGCCTGGCGGCGCATCAGCGCGGGCTCGTCCGAGGTCGCGACCACGACCACCGCGCGGGCGAGGCCCTCCTCGCCGAGGTCTTCCTGCAGGAACTCCTGCACCTCGCGGCCGCGCTCGCCGATCAGGCCGATGACGGAGACGTCGGCATCGACGTTGCGGGCCAACATAGAGAGCAGCACCGACTTGCCGACGCCGGACCCCGCAAAGATGCCCATGCGCTGGCCACGGCAGCAGGTGAGAAAGGTGTTCATGGAGCGGACGCCGAGATCGAGCGGCGCACCGACCCTCTTTCTGGAATGTGCCGGTGGCGGCGAGGCGCGATATGGCATCGGCGCCGGGCCTTGCGGCAGCGGGCCCTTGCCATCGATGGGCTCGCCCATGGCGTTGACCACGCGGCCGAGCCAGGCGATCGACGGGCGCACCATGCTGGCGGCATTGGCGATGACCGCGCGGCAGCCGCGGCGAACGCCCTCCAGCCCCGCGAAAGGCATGACCACGGCATTATCGCCGGAGAAGCCGATCAGCTCGGCCGGGATGAAACGATTGGTGCCGGTCTCGATGACGATGCGCGCACCGACCGACATGGCATGAATGGGGCCGGCGATCTCCACCATGAGACCGCGCACGCCGACCACGCGCCCGTAGATATTGATGCCGTCGATATCGGCGAGCTGTTCGGCAAGTGCCTTCACGAGAGCTGGGCCTTCAAGGGTTCCGGACCTTCACTGCCTTATGATCGCCTTGAGTGTAAATCTTTCGTGGCGAAAGCTTTAAAGTTTCGCCTCATTGCTGGCGTCCCCTTAACTCCGTGTTTACCCGCATCATTAATCATTCGAACACTGTCTTGAATGACTGAGAGCATTTGCGCCGTCAGAAAGACGGGGCGAATCGATGGAGTTGGAGCAATCCGATTCCTAATGCGGAACTGGAGCGGGCACGGTTACAAAGAGAGTCTTCGACGCAACATCCTATGGCGATTCGAGAAGAATTGCACGATTAGAGCTTGCGAAGCAGAATCAGCATTTGTTAACCATATCCCGTCAGGATCCGAATCAGTTGTTCGTAGGCGTTTTTTGGTGCCGCAAGTATGGCGGCCGACCTGACGCCCACAGCGGCGACTAAAGGGGACTGGCATGCGCGTTTTGCTAATTGAAGATGATAGCGCTGTTGCGCAGTCGATTGAGCTGATGCTCAAATCCGAGAGCTTCAACGTCTATACGACGGATCTCGGTGAAGAGGGCGTCGATCTCGGCAAGCTCTACGATTACGATATTATCCTGCTCGATCTCAATCTCCCGGACATGTCCGGCTATGATGTGCTCAAGCAGCTGCGGGTGTCGAAGATCAAGACCCCGATCCTCATTCTCTCGGGCCTCGCCGGCATCGAAGACAAGGTCAAGGGTCTCGGCGTCGGCGCCGACGACTACATGACCAAACCCTTCCACAAGGATGAGCTGGTTGCCCGCATCCACGCCATCGTGCGCCGCTCCAAGGGTCACGCCCAGTCGGTGATCCAGACCGGCGATCTGGTGGTCAATCTCGACACCAAGACGGTCGAGGTCGGCGGTCAGCGCGTGCACCTGACCGGCAAGGAATACCAGATGCTGGAGCTGCTCTCGCTCCGCAAGGGCACCACGCTCACCAAGGAAATGTTCCTCAACCACCTCTACGGCGGCATGGACGAGCCGGAGCTGAAGATCATCGACGTCTTCATCTGCAAGCTGCGCAAGAAGCTGGCGAACGCCTCCGAGGGCCGCAATTTCATCGAGACGGTGTGGGGCCGCGGCTATGTGCTGCGCGAGCCGCACGAGGCCGACGAGCGCATTCCGGCCTGATCAGGGTTGTACGGCGAGCTGGTTAGCTCACTCCTCCCGACTGGACCCCGCCGCAAATGGCGGGGTTTTTGTTTTTGAGGGAGCAAACGGTGCTAGTCTGGGTTTCAACCCTGCTGGCCGGCAATGCGTTGAGGGAGCAGCGCATGTCCAATCTCGATCTCGGACTGTCGATTGCGCTGGGCATCGGGCTTGCCGCGGCAACGGGTTTCCGGGTCTTCCTGCCGCTGCTGGTCCTCAGCCTCGCCGCCTGGAGCGGGCACCTCAACCTCAATGACAGCTTTGCCTGGCTCGGCACGCCAGCCGCGGTCATCATGCTCGGCACGGCGGCCGTCGTGGAGGTCGCTGCGTTCTACATCCCCGGGGTCGACAACCTGCTCGACACGTTGGCGACACCCGGCGCCGTCGTGGCCGGGACAATCGCATCCGCAGCCGTCATGACCGACATGCCGCCGATGGTGAAATGGACAACCGCCGTCATCGCCGGCGGGGGCGTCGCCGGATTGGCCCAGGGCCTGATAGCGATGCTTCGGGCCAAATCCACCGTCTTCACCGGCGGCATCGGCAATTCGGTGATCGCCACCGCCGAGCTCGGCGGCGCCTCGCTGATCGCCATTCTGGCGCTGGCAGCGCCGGTCGCCGCGCTCGCGCTGGTCGTCCTGTTCTTCTGGCTCGCATTCCGCCTGGTTCGAAGCCTTGCCCGGCGATCGCCTACTGAAGAGAAGCCCCCTCACTGACTTTGCC
>JAEZEU010000596.1 GCA_023432885.1 Pseudomonadota bacterium
ATCCTGACGACGCAGGGCTCGTTCGCGCAGAAATACGGCTATTTCGAAATCCGCTCCAAGGTTCCCGCCGGCGCCGCGGTATGGCCGGCGTTCTGGATGCTCGCCGACGACGGCGGCTGGCCGCCGGAAATCGACGTGCTGGAAGGCCGCGGCCAGCGGCCGGGCAATGTGGTGATGACCACCCACTGGCGGATTTTCGAGACCCAGAAGATATACACCTGCGGCTTTGACTTCTTCCTGCCGGATGCCGTCACCGAGTTCCACGATTACGGCGTGCTGTGGCAGCCGGATCGCATCACCTACTTCATCGACCGCAAGCCGGTTTCCGATATCAAGGTGCCTGTCAGCTTCGTCGACCCCATGTACATGATCGTCAATCTCGCGATGGGCGCAAAATATTTCGTTGGCGTCGGGTTTGTCGCAGCGGAGTCGCCGGAGACCGTCGCATTCGAGATCGACCGGATTTCCGCCTTTCAGATCGATCCCTGAATCCGAGGTGTTCATTCGATGGCTTTGGATATTTCCCGCCGGCACTTTGCAAAGCTTGCCGGTCTCGCCGCGCTCGGCACTTCCGTGCCGGCGATCGCGGCAGAGAGCAATGGCAAGCAGGGCGGGTTGCGCTTTGCGCCCGCACCGTTTCCTGAAAGCTTCGTCTGGGGTACCGCGACCTCGTCGTACCAGATCGAAGGCGCCGTCAACGAGGACGGCCGCGGCCCCTCGATCTGGGACACCTTTTCGCACACTGCCGGCAAGATCGCCGATCACAGCAACGGCGACCGCGCCAATGAGCATTATCACCGCTACAAGGAGGACGTAGCGCTCATCAAGGCGCTCGGCGTCAAGGCCTACCGCTTTTCCATTGCCTGGCCGCGGGTGTTTCCCCAAGGCACCGGCGCGCCCAATCCCAAGGGACTGGATTTCTACAACCGCCTGATCGATGAGTTGCTCGCGAACGGCATCGAGCCCTATGCGACGCTCTATCACTGGGACCTGCCGCAGGCACTGGAAGACCGCGTCGGCGGCTGGCGCTCCAGCGACACCTCGAAGGCGTTCGGCGACTATTCCGGCTATGTCGCCGCGCGCATCAGTGACCGTGTGAAGAACATCTTCACCATCAATGAAGCCGGGCGCTTCCTCAATTTCGGCTACGGCTGGGGCATTGACGCGCCCGGCCTGAAACTGCCAACCGGCGAACTGAACCAGGCGCGGCACAATGTCGTGCTTGGCCACGGCCTCGCCGTGCAGGCGATCCGGGCCAGCGCACGCAAGGGCACCAGAGTCGGCATGGCCGAGAACATCGCGGCTTGCGTGCCGGCTTTTGCAACGCCCGAGCACATCCGCGCCACCGAAATGGCGACGCGGGAGCTGAACGCCGCGCTGTTAGGGGTGACCCTCGAAGGCAGATACACCGACGGCTTCCTGGAATTTTCCGGCAAGGACGCGCCGAAATTCACACCCGAGGAATTGAAGATCATCGGCTCGAAGACCGATTTCGTCGGCCTCAACATCTACGCGCCGCAATTCTATATCGCCGCGTCCGATAAGAAGCCCGGCTGGGACGTGCTGCCCTTCCCTTCCTCCTTCCCGCACATGAACTCGGAATGGCTGCGCATCGGGCCGGAGGTGATCTACTGGGCGCCGAAAATCGCCGCCAGTATCTGGAACATCGATACCATCTACATCAGCGAAAACGGCACTTCCTCCGAGGACAAGCTGCGGGACAACGGCAAGGTTTTCGACCTCGACCGCATCAGCTTTCTGCGCAACTATCTCATCCAGTTGCAGCGCGCGACATCGGAAGGCGTTCCAGTCAAGGGTTACTTCCTCTGGAGCCTGATGGACAATTTCGAATGGATCTTCGGCTATGAAAAGCGCTTCGGCGTCTACCACGTCGATTTCCAGACGCAGGTGCGGACGCCGAAGCTGAGCGCCGAGTTCTACCGGGACGTGGTGGCAAGGAACGCGATCGGGCCATGACTGAGCGGGCCATCAGATAGCCCGCTTGCTCGATCCGAGGCTTCCGCGGCCGACGGCTATGACCTCGAGCGCAGCAGCTTCTTGCGCAACGATCTCACGCCCTTGTGGCGTGCAATGATGGCCCGGCGCTTCGACATGGTCGAAAAATGGGCGTTCGCGTACAGCTGACCTACATCATCAGCCCAGACCGGCTGCTCTTCGGTATCGTGCTTCAGACCGCGCAGCACGAAGCTGGTGCGCCGGACCGGCCGTCCCGTGACGGCTTGTGCAATCCGGGCCAGTTCGGCGGAGAAATGGATATCGATCACTGCCGCGCGATATTCCGAGGTTGCCCAGCCCCGGAGTTCGTCGCCGACGATCTCCAGCATCTCGAAACCGGCAAAGACGTCGTCGTAAATGCGAGCCCCGAGGGCGAAGTTGAGTTTGGCTTGGATCGCGAGTTGATGGATTTCCGTTGGACGGAAGGTCGTCATGCAGCAAGAGCCCCCAAAAGTAACGCCGTTGATATGTCTCCGAACGAAGCAAAAGGTTCTGCAGGAAAACGTCGGGATGGCCCCGGAATCAAGTGGGATACGGCAAGGCAACGCCCCCTTCACAAGGTTATTACCTCGGCGACGGTCATCCTTGCGCCTCCCGGTGATATCGTTCGGCCATCCGGAGGCGCGATGGACCCGATTCTTGCTGTCGTGATTGCCCTGGGATCGATGCTGGTCGTCGGGTATCTCGCCTACGAGCGAGGGCGCAGCCAATCCCGCTGGGTCTGGACGGCAGCTGTAATCGCCCGCTCGCCATTCCCCTGCTCTATCTCGCAGACGCCGCGGCCGCCATCCGGAGCAGGATCGGCCAGCCAGGCCAGGCTGAGGTTGCCGGCGGCGATCAGGCCCGCCGGACTGCCCGGCAAACGCCCTGCTCGAATTCCCGATAGACTTTCAGGGCCTGCCGGTCGGCGAAGGGCAGGATCTGCATCAGGATGACGCCCGCCACCCGCGTCGCGGGATCGATCCAGTAGTAGGTGTTGTAGAGCCCCGCCCAGGTCAGGCTTCCGGCCTGGCGGCCGCCGGGCACGGCATCGGCATTGATCATGTGGCCCAGCCCCCAGCGCAGCCGCGTCCCCGGGAAGAAATCAACGTCGTTCGAGAGCGCCGGATTGGTCGTCTTCATGATGCCCGCCTCGAGATTGCCGATCTGGTTGAGCGCCATCTGGGACACGGTTTCGGGCTTGAGAATCTTCGCGCCGTCGAGGGTGCCGCCATTGAGCAGCGCCTGCAGCAGCCGCAAATAATCGGGCGCGGTTGAATAGATGCCGCCGCCGCCCGAAAAGCTCGTCGGCGTCTCCAGTCTCTCGAACGGCTGCGCCAGCAGCTTTCCGTCCGTTCCGCGCCGGTACAGCCGCGCCTGCCGGGCGCGCTGCCTTTCGGTGATGGTGAAGCCGGTGTCGTTCATCCCGAGCGGACCGGTGATGTTATCGCGGAAATAGCGGTCGATGCCCTGCCCGCTCGCGATCTCGATCATGCGGCTGACGCGGTCGATGCTGCCGCCATAGGCCCATTTGGCGCCGGGCTCGAACATCAGCGGCATCCGCGGCAGGTCCTTGTTCTTCCCCGTGCGCGCGAACCGGACATAGCGCAGCACGTTCGCATCCCACAGCGGATAGGAGAACCCCGAGGTATGCGTCAGCAGATTGCGCAGCGTGAGATGCTGGTTGGCCTCGCGCAGCTGCGGCGCGCCGCCGGAGTCGAATCCGGCGAGGATGCGTGGCGCCGTCAGGATCGGATCGACATTGCCGGCCGGCTCATCCAGCTTCAGCCTGCCGCGCTCGACAAGCTGCATCGCCGCCACCGACGTCAGCAGCTTCACCATCGAGGCGATGCGGAAGATCGTGTCGGTCGTCATGCGTGCATCAGCGCCGGTGCTCCGCAGGCCGACCGCTCCCTCGTAGAGCAGCGATCGACCGTCTGCGGCCATGGCGACGACGCCGGGAATCGCGCGGGTGGCGACGGCGGCCTGCAGCGCTTTCTCGATGTCGCCGCTGCGCGTGGGCTTCATCGACGGCGCGGCGAACGCCGGAACGCGGGAAATCAAGCCTGCGGATGCCAGCGTCGCGGCTTGCAGCAGAGCATCACGTCGGCTGATCGGGCCTGTCATGCCGTGTCTCAGTCAGGGCGCCAGCTTCTCGCAGCGTCCACCGGAGAACACCAACGGCCCATCGATTGGCGAAACACCGAATGATCCCACAAGAGCGTCGGGTTTTCTACGGCGCGCGTCGCACCAATTCACACAAGTGCGAGAACAACCGAAGCAAAAATGTTGAAAACAACCCCATACAAAGTAGCGACGACACTCGGCAAAACGGTGTCTAACAGAGCAGTTGACACGTCGGGCAAATCAGAGGCACGCAGTCAAGGTCGCGCATCACCCGCCCGGCTTTGCGCCAACGTGAAATCTGTCGGGCGGCGCTGCGCCACCGGGTAGCTGTATTTCACATTGGGTACGGCCCCTTCGATGCGGATGCATGAGCCTGAGATGAACTGCCGGCAGCCTATTTTCCTTGGCTGGTCCGGCATCCCCGGTCTAAAACGCGGCATGTCGGAAATCTCGTCCCATGAAGGGCAGCCGCTGCCATTCGAGCAAATTGCGAAGGCGATCGCCGAACGCCTGTCTCTCTATGGCCGCGCCAGCGGATTGCGGATCGATCGCGCCGAGCGCGGCGAGGCCTGGTCCAGCCTGCCCTACCAAGCCGTGTTCGTCGGCGACATCGAGTCCGG
>JAEZEU010000622.1 GCA_023432885.1 Pseudomonadota bacterium
CCCCAGGTCAGGCCGTGCTTGACGATGTCGCTGACGCGGCTGCGGCGCGCGGCGATGCTGGAGACGGCAGCGATATGATCGGCCTCGAGGGCATGCTGCATGCCCACGAGAAAACCGAGACCCAGAATCCCGAACATGCGCGCCGTGCCCGCTTCTCAGATTGCATTAGATACGAGTTGGAAGCATTTGTCAGGCCGACGTTTCACGGAACTAGCCCGGCATGGCCGCGTGGAAAACGGCGCCGCTGAGGGTGGTTCTTTAAAGCCAAGTCTGGTATTCGCTGCCCAGTTCGGTGGCGCTCGCGGCCGATTTCGCTTGCCGATCCCAGGCATCTTGCCGGCTTAGCTCAGCGGTAGAGCAGCGGTTTTGTAAACCGAAGGTCGGGGGTTCAATCCCCTCAGCCGGCACCATTGGCTGTGATGAGCCTCATGGAACCCGATCCGCGTCCCGGCGTTTTCCCGAAATGAGTATCCACGAAGACAATCGCAACATGGTGTTGCTGGCGGCCGTGACCGCCGTGAGTGTGGTTTTCGCCGGAATTATCGCACTGTTCGGGCCGGCGGCGGCGAAGCAGGAGACAGCAAGTCCGGCCGCTAATCGCGCCGACCCGACGCCGGTGCGAGTCGTCGGCGCGCCGTTCGTACCTAACCTCGATCCGCACCGTCGCTGACATGCCGCGGTAACCGACACGAGCGAAACCGCTGTGTGTCACTGTTTTGTCACCTTGCGCCAAAAACCAATCCCTGCACTATCCGCGCGCGAAGCCCGCTCTTGATTCCAGGCAAACCTGTGCTGGAATGAGAGTGAGGGCGTGGCGTGGGGTAGCGTCATGAAATGGATGCGTGAACGCGATCTGTTGATCGCGCAGACAATGGCCTTCGTGCAATCGGTCACCGGGAAAAAGCCCGACGCCGAGATTTTTGCACGGAGTGAACCCGTCACGCCCACCCGTTTGCCCGACGTCGAAGCCATGCTCGCAGAAGCCGTGACGTTTTCCGAGCCGCCGAAGCCGGCTGCACCGGTGCGCACAGCCACAAGTAGCGAATATCAGGACGACATCCGGGCTCGCGTCGAAAAATTTCGCGCCCACCAGGCGAGGTTCAACAGGGATCGCGAGGCCTATTGCCGCGCGACCATGGCCAAGGTGCAGGCAACGCTCGACAACTACCCGGTGCCGCGGCCGAAGTAGCGCACGTGCTGCTCAAGCAAAAGAGAGCCGTCATGGCCGAGCTTGTCCCGGCCCTCCACCTCTTCGGCGTCAGAAGGCAAGTCGTGGATGCCCGGGACCAGCCCGGGCACGAGGAGAATTAGCGGCTGGCGATCTTCTCCAGGACCGGCAGCAAGTGCTGCAAGAACGCCTGCGGGTCTTCGCTCATCGGGAAATGGCCGAGGCCTTTCATGATGGTGGCCTCGCACCCGGCGATGCTGCCGGCCACCGTAAGGGTTTCCTCCGGCGTGCAGGAATAATCGTACTCGCCCGAGAGCAGGAACAGCGGACAGCGGCGCGTATCGATCTGTGGGACGCGGCTGCGGATGTCGCCGTCGATCTTGTAAAAGTAGAGATCGCCTTTGAACACGCCAGGCCCGCCCTGCATGTAGTGCCACAGCGTCTCCCAGCGCTCGTCGTCTGGCGCATCGGGGCCGACCAGGCCGGAGACGATTGCGCCCGCCATTTCGCCGCCATGGACATCCGGCCGGTGCAGGAAGTTGAGATCGTAATAGGGATCGACATGGGCGCCGGCCTGCAGCCCGATGATGGCGCGGAAGCGCTCGGGATGCTCGAGCGCCAGGTGCAGGCAGATGCGCCCGCCGATGGAGCAGCCGATCAGGATCGGCCTGTCGAGCCCGAGCGCTTCCATCACATCGAGGATCATCGTGGTGTATTGCGCCGAGGTGAGCTGGTACTCCTCGTCATGCCATCCTGCCGGCGGCGAGGACTTGCCGTGCCAGGGCATGTCGAAGGCGATGACACGGTGTCGTGACGTCACCCGCGCATCGTTCATCAGGCCGCGGTATTGCCGGCCGTCGCTGCCGGCCGTGTGCAGGCAAAGCAGCGGAGTGCCCTCGCCTGCTTCCTCGACATAGAGGCGGTGCGGCTTGCCAAGCAGGTCGAGACGCAGGTAGCGGCCGATGATCGGCTCGAATGTCGCGCTCATCGGGCGGCTCCCGCACGCAGCTTGCCGAGCACTTCCTTGAAGTAGCGTAAATTGGCCATGAAGATCTGCAGATCTCCTTCGGCCCTCAGCACGCGCCGCTTGATCAGCGCCATCAGATCGTTCGAGCCGGGCGGCGGCCGTCTGCTCCAGAACTTTTCCCATTCCTCTGGCGGCGCGCGCAGCGCAAAGGCCGAGGACGGCATCACGAACGGCCCCTTCGTCACGGCAACAATGCGTCCCTCGAAGACCTGGATCAGCCAGGCGACGGAGCCGACTTCCAGCAGAAAGGTGGTTGTGAGATAGCGGCCACGGCGGACGAGGCCGGCATCGCCATTGACCTTGTCCTTCAGTGTATCGATCATCCTCGCCTCCCCCGCCTCGCGGCTCTGCCTCGCGACCTGCTGAGCATGATGGACGGAGGCAGACTTGCGTCAATTGGCGAGCCATGAAGCAGCGCGGGCGAGCGCTACAGCCAAGCGCATAGCAGGGCGACATTGGCCACGCAGGCGAGCAGCAGGCCCAAGGTCAGCGTGAGCTGCAGACGGGCGCAGGCGCAGGCATTGTGCAAGGTGGCTCTCATGGGAACCAGCATCCGGCGATTCTATGCGTAGAGTCCCGGGGTTTCTTTTTTCAGGGATTTACTAGTTGTTAGGGACTCAGAGACACCGGGAAAACGACCCGAAACGGAGCGTTTTTGCCGTCACCGCCCCGTGATCTCCCGTCCAGCATGAAGTCGAAACCGCCAGCCTAGCCAAGGCGTTATCGGATTCGACGGAGCCAAGACCCATGCCGTATGCGCTGTTTTCCAACGATGCCAAGCTCAGCAAGGCATACCCGACCGAAGCCGACGTCTGGAAGATTGCCCGCCGCTCGGGCCTCGTGGTCGACGTCGTATCGGAGGACGGCGGGGTCGGCCCGCGTCGGGTGCTGGACAATGACTACGAGATCCGCCCCTGCAAGTGCGAGGCAAACGAGGATCCGGCCAAGAACAAGGCCGATGCCGACCGCGAGGCGACCCTCGAACCGGAGTTCGGCTGAAGCAAAGGTGCAGACCGCGCCACCAGCGCTCCCCCACCCGCTTCGTAAGCCTTACGGCGTTGCGCTCGCCAGCGAGGCCTGCGCCGCGCCGAGCGTGACGCACACCTTCTTGCGGTGCAGCCCCCGGATCGCCCCGGTCACCTTGAGCACCCTGCCCGGGCCGCAGGACGTATCCTGCACGAAAGCGATTTCATAGGGCGCCAGGACGAAGGGCTCGGATTTCAGGATAGTCTGGGCGAAGCACGGCACAGAGAGCGCCGAAAAGATCAGCCCTAACGCAAAAGCACGCATGTTTGTTTGTCCGCCAACCCGACGGGAACATAATAGCGCATCGTCCATGAAAGTTTCGTGCAGTGCCAAGAATATTTTGCCGCACCCTGCCGCAGCGAACCGCCGACGGCCCGCCCAAAAAAAAGGCCGGATTGCGCCGGCCTTTTCTCGAACGAAGCTGAACGCGGCCTCAGTATCTGGACGGAGCCGGGCCGCCCCAGCCGAAGCGGTAGTTCACGCCGAGCTTGACGCTGTGCTCGTCGTTGCGGAAGCGGGCGCCGAGAGTATCGGCAGGTCCGGTCGTGACCGTGGTGTTGCCGAAATTGTAGTACTGGTATTCGGCCTTGGCCGACCAGTTCGGAGCGAACAGGTATTCCAGGCCGGCGCCGACGGTGTAGCCGTCCTTGCTGTTGCCTGATGTCGTGAAGGGCTGGGGCGCGCCTGCGATGGTCATGCCGATGTTGTTGCCGTCGCGCCAGGCGTAGCCGCCCTTGGCGTAGAGCAGCGCGGGACCCCAAGTGTAGCCGAGCCGGCCGGTTACCGATCCGATCTGGTCGGCGGCACTCCCGGTCACTACCGTGCCGCCCGGAAAGATCACACCATTGTTGTTGTTGCCCCCGCTCAGCCAGGAATACTGGGCTTCGGCACCCAGCACCCAGTTGGGAGCGAACTGGTAGTCAAACCCGGCCTGCACGCCGCCAAGGAAGCGGGCGTCGCTGCTCTGCAGGCCGTTGTCGCCCGCAAAGGCGCCGCCGAGATGGCCGCCGATATAGAAGCCAGTCCAGTTGTAGATGAGGGCCGGCGCCGTATAGGCCGGTGCCTTGGCATAGGGCCGGGGCGGCATGTCCGCCGCGGACGCCGGGCCCGCAAGGACTGTCAGAGCGGCCGCCATGCCGGCAGCGCCGAGAATGGTCTTCTTCATGAGTGATCCCCGTGATTTCAGTTCGACACTCATCAAACAACGTGGCTCGAATTGGGTTGCCTGGCGGCGTTGAACGTTCACAGCTGTGACAAGGCGGCCACAAAGTTCTTTTGTTCCAAAGGGAAGTAGGAATTTTTTCGCCTGCCACAATACCCCTTTACGCCCGGAGATTGGTCCATTGAGGTCACAATCCGGTTCGAGCGGCTCTCCGAAACGTGATCCGGGCAGCCAGTCCGGACGAATAACGGTCCGACCGCCTTCACCGGGTCAGCTTTTCGAGCTCGGGGAAGGCCGCGTAGGTGGCGCCGGCGCAGGCCTCGCCGGGGTTCTCCAGCAGGCGGTCGAGACGCGCATCGACATAGACGACGGCCCGGTCCCGCGGTTCACGGTACCGGCCATCGGCTTCGCGGGTGGCATAGCGCAGGCAGCTGACATAACGGAGACGGCCGCCGACGGTCCGTTGCACCGGCTCGGCCATCATGGCCTCGCGGACCCCGCCGGGATTGTTGAGGTAGGTCCGCATGAACGCCAGGATTTCACCTCTGTAGTTGTTCGGATAGGGCTGGTTGGAATAGCCGCGGTCGTCAGTGAAGGAGATGCTCCTGCTCTCCTCGCCGCCGCTGAGGCAGGCGGAGAGTACGAGCGGCAGCAGCACAATCGCCGCGCGGAGTGACAGCCTTTTCAAGTGTGAAGTCCCGAACATTGTGGCGCGCGGAAACTAGACGTTCGGGAGGCAAATGGGAATTCGCAAACGCGTCAGGAAAAGCACCGGCCCGCCGCCATTGGGGAAGCAATGGCAGACGGGCCGGGCCTGCACCCGTTGGGACGCGGCGGGGCAGTGTGGATCGGACGGCGTCCCGCGGGGATCAGGATCAATCAGCGGCCATGATGGTGATGGTGGTGGTGCCGGTGATGGCGATGGTGGAAGTGGTGCCTGTGGTGGTGATGATGACGCCCCCAGCGCGCTTTGGCGTTAAGCACCTTTGCGCTGAAGGGCGCGGCCTGGATCACCGGCCCATGCGCCGTCCTGTACGGTGCCGCGAACGCCGGCGCGGCGAGAACGGAAACGGCGAGCAAGCCGGCGAAAATCGTCTTGAACATCTTTGTCCTCCTTAGGGATCCGCGAGGTGGCCGCATTCGGGCTCGCCGATCACATGAAGGAGGCTAGGGTTCGCGCACTGAACCCCCGCTGAAGCTGACGACGGGGATTCGTTCATCTCGATGACGCATTTGTCATCTTGCTCGCTTCGCGCGGCGTCGAATTGCAGCGGAACCGGGAATATCCTGACGTTCCGGATGTTCAACTGTTCGGACCGCGGGCACGTTCATCGCCTGTCAGGAGAATCGCATGCGCAAGCCTACCCTCCGGCTTTTGGCAGCCGCCGTCACCGCCATCTTCATCGGAGCGCCCGCACTCTCGGCGCTCGCTGCCGGCGGCGGCGATCCGCCCTCGCCACCTCCTTCCAGCGACAGTTCGACCAAGAACGTCAAGAAGAAGGGCAAGAAAAGCTCGTCCATCGAGGAGCAACGCTTGGCCGCCGGCTATCGCGCCGCCTATGCCACGATCTACGATCGTGGCGACTACGTTTCCGCGATCGAGCAATTGAAGTCGCTCGGCCATGACGAACTCGCCGACGTCGCAAATTTGATCGGCTACTCCTATCGCAAGCTCGGCGACTACAAGCTCTCGCAAATCTGGTACGAACGCGCGCTGAAGTCCGATCCGAACCATGTGCGGACGTGGCAATATTACGGCCTGTGGCAGATCGAACAGGGCAATCGCGACCAAGCGCAATATCACCTGAGCCGCATTGCGGCGATATCGGGAACGACGAGCGAGGAATACCGTTCGCTCGCCCAAGCCCTGGAAAAGCCGTCGGGAACCGGGCTAGTCTACTGACGTCACGACGTGAACAGGAGAACTGCATGAGGAAATACGCGAAGCTTTTGACGCTCGGATTCTTCTCGGTCGCGCTGGCGGCAGGACCCGTCGTGACATCGGCTTATGCCGCGCCCGACAACGACCCGCCGCCCTCTGACAGCGGCAAGAAGAAAAAAAAGAAGTCGAGCGAATTGCGCCCGGGCAGGGAGAAGACCGCTTTCGCCGCAGGCTATCGCGCCGCCTATGCCGCGATCTACGACCGCGGTGACTACGCTTCCGCCATCGAGCAGCTGAAGGCACTGCATCACGACGACAATGCCGCGGTGGCCAACCTGGTCGGATATTCCTACCGCAAGCTCGGCGATTACAAGGTCTCGCAGATCTGGTACGAGCGCGCGCTGAAATCCGATCCGAACCACGTCAAGACCTGGCAGTATTACGGGCTCTGGCAGGTCGAACAGGGCAATCGCGACCAGGCGCAGTACCATCTGAACCGAATCGCCGCACTCGCCGGCACCCAAACCGAGGAGTACCGCTCGCTCGCCGCTGCGCTCGAGAAGTCGCCAGGCACCGGCCTCGTCTACTGATCGCGATTGATCGATGCACAGACCGGCGCGGTGACACGTCGCGCCGGTTTGGCCTTCTCAGGGCTCCGTCATCATCGACTGCACCTCACCGCGGAATGCCTTCCGCGCGCCCTCGCGGGAATAGAACATGTGGCCGCCCGGATAGACCACGAACCTGATACGGTCGCGGCTGCCGAAGGCCGGCAACTGGTCGAGCACGATGCGCGTTGCGAAATAGGGCGTGGCGAGATCAAACAGCCCGTGCCCCACCAGCAGCCTCATGCTGGGGTCGAGCGCCAGCGACCGCCTGATATCCGAGACCGACTCCGTCGGTTCACGGCCCCGGCCGAAATTCCAGGCGCTGCCGACGGTATCGCTCAGCAGATGGTACGAGCCGTCAGGCCGCCAGTTCAGCTTGCGCATGGTGAGATCGACGGCCGCGCTCGTCAGTGGCGCGATCAGCGCATCGCCGGAGGGATCGCCGAACTGCGCGTAATTCGAATCGGGATACGGATCGAAGCCCATGACGGACGCATCGAAGCGCCCGGTAATCTTGCCATCCTTGCGGTCGAACTCACGGCGGAATTCGCCGACGCTGAGCCGGCCTGCAAGGCGGCGCGTCACCGAACCATCGATGCCGGTGAAACCCGCGACCTTGTCGGCTATACGGTTGGTCGCCTCGACGTCGGCTTGGCCCTTGATGAGATCGGCCAGAAACTCGCCGCGCGCGTAGCCCTCGACATCGGCGAGATCCTTGGGCGAAACCTCTCCCTTGGCCGCGCGCGCGACCGCCGCCATGGTTGGCAACCGTCCGACATATTGCAGCAGGCTCGATCCGGACCAGTCGCGGAAATCGAGCACGGGAGATACCAGGATCAATCCGCGCACGCCGACGCCCTGCTTGGTCTGCAGATTGTGCACGATTTTCGGTCCGCGGATTCCGCCATAGCTTTCGCCGGCGACGAATTTCGGCGAGGGTAGCCGGTCGTATTTCTCCAGCCAGCGCCGGATCACCAGCGCGCCGGCCTCGACGTCACCGTCGACCGACCAGATGCGGCGGCGCACGTCTTCGCTCGTCGCAACGAAGCGGCTGTAGCCGGTGCCAACCGGATCGATGAAGACGAGGTCAGTGAAATCGAGCCAGGTCTCGGCGTTGGGAATAAGGTCTGGCGAGGCGGAAGCCACCGCGCCCTCGCCCGTGATCGACAGTCGCCACGGCCCGGCGGTGCCGAGTTGCAGCCAGGCCGATGAAGCGCCTGGTCCACCGTTGAAGAGGAAGGTCACCGGGCGCGTATCAGGGTCGGCGCCGTCGAGCTGATAGGAAGTGTAGGCGACATCGGCTTGCGGCTCACCCTTGCCGTCGAAGAGGCGAATCGATCCGGCGACCGCGGTGAAGGACAGTGTGCGGTCGGGCAGCGCCAGCGTGTGCTTGGTGGTGGCATCCGGCGGCAGGCGATGCTGTTCGGAGGCCGGCGCATTTTGCCCTGCTCCTCCCTTCTGACCGGAGGGCGCCTTCGCCGCCTGCGCGGCCGGTTGGTCGTGCGGCGGTTGATCCTCGGCGCGCACAGCGCCGGCAAGGCCAAGCATCAGCAGCGCTGACAAAATGCTGCCGAATGCGAAATTTGGCCCGGCTAAACGGATCGCCATCCCATGTCTCCCTGCATCTGCCGTAATTGTCATGCGGGCTCCCGCCGCGTCACGAATGCTCTACAACCGGGCAAATGAATGAAAGTCACAAACGCGCCAGCGCCGGACTTGCAAATGCGCCACGTCCATGGACCCCGCCGACTGCGACTAGCCGTCGCGCCGGCTGTTGTCCTGACCCGCTGCTGAGTGATATCAGTCACATTCGGAGGCGCGACCAACCGTTATCCCACCGGATCACGTCTTTAGAGACTGTGATCGGAGCAATCTCGTTCAATTTAAAGGATTTTCGCGATGAAGCGAGCGATTGCACTTTGCATCGGAATTTTGGCGCTGGCAGGGCCTGCCGCCGCCCAGTCGCCGGTCGCAGTCGTCGAAGAGGTGCAGGGCAAGGTCACCGGCGCCGAGTTCATGGACTATGTGACGCCGAAAACGGTAATCAAGATTCCTGCCAACGGCGCTGTCACAATCTCCTACATGAAGTCCTGTCAGCGCGAGAAGATCAGCGGGCTTGGTACCGTGATCATCGGCACCGATGAGAGCTTCGTGCAATTCGCCGAGGTCAAGCGCGAGAAGACCGATTGTGATTCCAGCCAGTCGCATGCCACGACCAAGGCGACCAGCGCGGCTGCCGCCACGGTGCTGCGCAGTGTCGGCGACCCGAGCGCGCCGAAGATCAAGACGCAGCTCACGCTGTACGGCGCTTCGCCGATGGTAGAAGCCAAGGGCAAGGGCACGCTCGTGTTCGAGCGGCTCGATGTGAAGGGCGAGCGGCAGCAGATCGAACTCAACGGCAGCCAGCAGAAGGGCAAGTTCTACGACTTCGCCAGCGCCAACCGCACGCTGACACCGGGCGGCGTCTATTCGGCGAGCTTCGGCCCCTCGAAGATCGTGTTCCTGGTCGACGCGAACGCGAAGCCCGGTGCGACGCCGATCGTCGGCCGCCTGATCCGTCTCAATTAGCCCTGCCGGGACGTGCTCTTGAAAGCTCGGCGCCTCACGCGGGATGCGATTGCGGCTACCGCGATCGCGTTCGCTTGCGCCGTCGTGGCCGTCTCCCCTGCCCTCGACCGCCTGCACGGACTGTCGCTCGACATCCTCACCGCGTTGCGCTTCGAAATGTTCGGCAACCGCCACGATCCGGCAGCGTCGCCGACGGTGGTCGTTGCGATCGACGAGGAGAGCTATCGCACCGCCCCCTTCAGGGGCTCGCCGACAATGACCTGGACCGGCGAGATCGGCCGCGTGCTCAATGCGGTCGTCGAAGGCGGCGCCAAGGTCGCCGGCTTCGACATGGTGATCCCGACGTCGATCGAGCAGTCGGAAATCCCTTTCGGCGAAGGTTTGCTCGGCGAACGGGTACGCGGCTTCGACCGCGACTTCCTGCGCGCATTGGCGGGTGCGGCAGCGCCGGGCAAGATCGTGCTGGGCGAACAGCTGCGGGGCAACGATCCGATCCGGCCCTCCCCGGGCCAGCGCATTGCGGTGCGCCAGCAGCAGAATATTCGGCCGCTCAACACCATCACCGATGAGGATGATGTGGTACGCCGCATGCCGTTGAGCTTTAGCATCAACGGCGCAAACGTCCCGGGCATGGCGCTGGAACTGGCGGCGCGCGCGCAAGGCGCAAAGCCTGAATTCGCGGCAGATGGATCGGTGACCCTTGCCGGTTACAGGATCCCGGGCGCGGTGCCGAACACCATGACCCTCAATTTCGAGGGCGGCGCTGACGACATCCCGACCTATTCCTTCGCCGATCTGCGCGCCTGCGCGCTGAAGAACGACAAGGACTATTTCAAGCGCGCCTTCGACGGCAAGGTCGTGATCTTCGGCACGGTACTCGACTCCGAAGACCGCCGGCTGACCTCGAAGCGATTTGCAACGGGCATCGAGGGCTCGCGCTCGCCGCGTTGCGCCGGCGAAGGCAAGCCGGTCATGACGAGATTCAAGCTCAGCTCGATCGCCGGCGTCTACATCCACGCGACCGCCGTCAACAACCTGATCCGGCGCGAGGTGGCGGTCGAGCTGGGCGGGCATGCGACATTTGCCATCTCGGCGCTGATTGCCGTGCTTGCCGCGGCCGGCGCGCTGCTGTTCGCGCCGCTGGGCGCGGCAGCGGCCTTTGTCGTGCTCACCGCCGTCGGGCTCGTCGACGCCCTGGTCGCCTTCAAGAATGGCACCGTCATCCCGGTGGTCGAGCCCTTCCTGGCAGGCCTCGGCGCACTGGCGCTCACGATAGGCTACCGCTTCGCCGTCACCGACAAGGACCGGCGGCTGTTGCAGAAGAGTTTTGGACTCTATCTCGCGCCCGACGTGATCAACCGCATGCTGAGCTCGAGCAAGCTGCCAGAACTCGGCGGCGAGACGCGCGAAGTCACGGTGTTCTTCTCCGATCTCGAGGGTTTCTCGAAGATCGCCGAGCAAACCACGCCGGAGGGCCTGACGGCGCTGATGAACGACTATCTCTCGGCGATGACCGACATCATCGAGAGTCATGGCGGCTATGTCGACAAATATATCGGCGACTCCATCGTCGCGGTGTTCGGCGCGCCGGCCGGCGATCCCGACCATGCGGCGAATGCCGCGCGGGCCGCGCTCGAATGCTGCGCGAAACTCGCCGAGCTCAACCGCGATGCCGCCGCATTCCAGGAACATCCGCTGGTCCAGCGCATCGGCATCAATTCGGGCGCGGCCGTGGTCGGCAATCTCGGCTCGCGCCGGAGGTTCAATTACTCGGTGATGGGCGACGCGGTGAACCTCGCCTCGCGGCTTGAAGGCGCCAACAAGTTCTACGGCACGACAATCATCGCCTCGGAGGCGACGGTGCAGCTTGCGGGCGATGGCTTTGCGTGGCGCGAGCTCGATGCCATCAAGGTGAAAGGACGAACGCAGGCGGTGAAGATCTTCGAACTGCTGGCGCTGTCCTCGCAACTCAGCGAGGCGCAGCGGAAGTCGGCTTCCCACTACGCCGAAGCGCTGGCGCATTGGCGCGCGCGGGAATTTTCCGAGGCGGCGGCGAGCTTCGGCCGCTCCGCCGGGACAGACCGGGCGGCGGCCATGTTCCGTGACCGTGCAGAGGAATTGGCCGCCTCTCCGCCCGGCTCGGATTGGGAGCCGGTACGCACGCTGCAGGAAAAATAGCCGATACGCCGTGCCCGGCACCCTCGGCCCCCGTTTTCGTTTACCCTGCCCTTAGGCAGGGCTTCCTCGTCTCGACAGGAACCACCAAGGTACGTTAGACGAGCGCGATAGCGCCCCTTCGCACCCCCTGCTACGAGTACGCCGGCCCATGTCCAAGCGGTACGAGAAGATCGCATTCGTTGCGAGCGCAAGCACGGAAGCGCAGTCGGCGCTGGCGCAGTTGACCGAACTCTACGGCAACCACGACGCCGACCAGGCCGATGTGGTGGTGGCGCTGGGCGGCGACGGCTTGATGCTGCAGACACTGCATCAGCACATGTACACGGACAAGCCGATCTACGGCATGCACCGCGGCACGGTCGGCTTCCTGATGAACGAGTTTTCGCCGCTCGATCTGCATGGACGCCTGTCGGCGGCGCGGGAGTCGCTGATAAATCCTCTCAAGATGCGTGCCACCGACATCCACGGCGATACGCACATCCACCACGCCATCAACGAGGTCGCCCTGTTCCGCCAGATCCATCAGGCTGCGCATTTGCGTATCCTGATCGACGAGCGGGAGCGAATGGCAGAGTTGATCGCCGACGGCATCCTGGTAGCGACGCCTGCGGGCTCGACCGCCTACAACCTCTCCGTCCAGGGCCCGATCCTGCCGATCAACGCGTCGCTGCTGGCGCTGACCCCGATCAGCCCGTTCCGGCCCCGGCGCTGGCGCGGCGCCCTGCTCCCCAACTCCGCCTACGTCGTCATCGAGGTGTTGGACCCGCACAAGCGGCCGGTGGCGGCAGTGGCCGACCACGACGAGGCGCGCGACGTCACCCGCGTCGAGGTACTGTCGGACAAGACCGTCTCCATGCGCATGCTGTTCGACCCCGGCCACAGTTTGGAAGAACGCATTCTGCGCGAGCAGTTCGGGGGCTGAAAGCCGGCTCTTTGCCTGCCCTCGGGCGCGTCTCGAAACCATTCCTTAACTCGCGCAGCGATATGGTTAACGGGGGGTATACCGCGCTTCGCCGGTAGGCCCTTGAAGGGCCGAACCATGTTTCGCATCGACTTCAACAAGCTGCGCTTCCTCGTCTGTGACGATAACCCGCACATGAGGCGCATCCTGCGCACGCTGTTGCATTCCTTCGGCGCGCGCGAAGTCTATGAAGCCGAGGACGGCGCCACCGCGCTGGAAATGTACACGCATTACGTACCCGACATCGTCATCACCGACTGGGCGATGCCGATCTTCGACGGCATCGAGCTCGCGCAGATGATCCGGCAGCCGGACGCCAAGGGGAACCCCTATGCGCCGATCATCATGCTGACCGGCCATTCCGAGAAGCGCCGCGTCACCATGGCGCGCGATGCCGGCATCACCGAATTCCTCGCCAAGCCGATCTCGGCCAAGGGTCTCTACCAGCGCATCCTCAACGTGGTCGCCAATCCCCGCCCCTTCATCAAGACCAAGACCTATTTCGGTCCCGATCGCCGCCGCAACAACTCCAATACCTATATCGGACCGGAGCGCCGCCTCGGCGGCGAGATGGAAGTGATGCAGCAGCCCTCCCTGCTCGACAAGGCACGATCGGGGATATGAGCATGATCCGGAAGAGAGGAAACCGGTTTTCGGAAATGATCATGCTCCAAACGAGCAGACAAAGCCCGATGCCAACAGTCATCAGGCTTTAGTTCGCGGGGGATACATCATGGCGAAGAACAAACCCGGCGACATCGAGGTCAAGGCTTTCACGACCCATCAGGTCATCACGCAACCCAATCCGCTGCGCAAGGTGCTGCGGCGCGTGCAAGAGGATGATCGCGACGATCCGGTGGCGCGCGCGGAAGAAGCGCTGGAGGGACTGTCGGGCGAATTCAAGCACTGGATGACG
>JAEZEU010000624.1 GCA_023432885.1 Pseudomonadota bacterium
GAGGCCGACATGCTCTCGCGCCCCGCCGACAGGCGGACCATCGAGCGCGGCATCGTGATCCGCGCCACTGCCACCGTCCGCACGAATTCGATATCATCGATCCGCGCTTCGTTGCGTTCGTGCAGGCGATCGCCGAGCACGGTACCCTCGATCGGCACCAGCGCATTCACCGGCACGCTTTCGGGATGACACGGCAGTGTTGCGAGCGCGTGGATGAAGCCGACGCGGTCGGCGCGGCTCTCGCCCATGCCGACGATGCCGCCGCAGCAAACGGAGATTCCCGACGCACGTACCCGCTCCAGCGTGTCCAGCCTGTCCTTGAAGCTGCGGGTCGTGATGACGTTGCCGTAGTTCTCGGGGCTGGTGTCGATATTGTGATTGTAATAGTCGAGCCCCGCCTCCTTCAGCCGCCTCGCCTGCTCGTCGGTCAGCATTCCCAGCGTCATGCAGGTCTCGAGCCCGAGCGCGCGAACGCCCTTGACCATCTCGACCACCTTGTCCATGTCGCGATCCTTGGGCTCGCGCCAGGCTGCGCCCATGCAGAAGCGCTGGGCGCCTGCTGCCTTTGCTTCCGCCGCCGCGCTGAGCACATTCGTGACGTCCATCAGCTTGCCGGCGTTGAGACCCGATTTGTGATGGACCGATTGCGAACAGTACCCGCAATCCTCGGGACAACCGCCGGTCTTGACCGACAGCAGGGTGCAGAGCTGAACCTCGCCGGCCGCGTGCCATCGACGGTGCGCTTCTTGCGCACGCCACATCAGCTCGAGGAACGGCAGGTCGAACAGCGCAGCGATCTCTGCCCGCGTCCAGTCGGTTCTCAAGGTATCGGAATACATTTCCCTCTGAGCGAAAGACGTCGATTCGGTTGCGGTATGATCATGCAGAGGCATCGGATACTCGTTTGCTTCGCGGCCGGCTGGCGCAGGGTGGAAGTGCCGCTGTGAAGCATAGGGACGGCCGCGCTGCAAATGTCCGCTCATGGGCGGGCCACCGAGAACTGCATGCGCTGGGGGGTGCGCGCGTCGCCCTCGCGGCAGATCGCGAGCACTTCGGAAAGGACCGCGCGGGTGTCGCGCGGATCGATCACGCCGTCGTCCAGCACGCGCGCCGAGGTCGAGAACACGTCCATCTGGCCGTCGAATACGCCGATGATCTGCGCCTTCATGGCCTCGAGTTGTTCCTTCGGGACCGGCTTGCCGCGCCTGATCGCGGCGGCTTCGGTAACGATCGCCATCGTCCCGGCGGCCTGTTCGCCGCCCATCACGGCCGTCTTGGCGTTGGGCCAGGAGAAGCAGAAACGCGGGTGGAAGCCCCGGCCGCACATGCCGTAGTTCCCCGCGCCAAACGAGGCGCCGCAATAGAGCGTGATCTGCGGCACGGTCGCCGAGGTAACGGCCTGAATCATCTTGGAGCCGTGCTTGATCATGCCGGCCTCCTCATATTCTCGGCCGACCATGTAACCGGTGGTATTGTTCATGTAGAGCAACGGCGTGCGCGACTGACAGCAGGCCTGGATGAAGTGCGTGGCCTTGTTGGCGCCAGGCACGTCGAGCGGGCCGTTATTGGTGATGATGCCGATCGCCTGCCCCTCGATGCGGGCATGGCCGCAGACCGTGGCAGGGCCGTAATCGGGGGAGAATTCGGTGAAGTCGGAATCGTCGATGAAGCGCGCGATCGCCTGGCGCATGTCGACCGGGCGCTTGTGGTCCATCGGCATGACGCCGAGCAATTCCTCCGCATCGTAGCGCGGCGGGCGAAAATTGTTCTGCACCGGCCTCGGCCGGTCCCATTCGAGCTTGCCCATGATCTCGCGCGCGATGCGCAGCGCGTCGCGGTCGTCCTCGGCGAGATAGTCGCCAAGACCCGAGATCGAGGTGTGCATCTCGGCGCCGCCGAGTTCCTCCTCGGTCGCGATCTCGCCGGTCGCGGCTTTCAGGAGCGGCGGCCCGGCCAGGAAGGCGCGGGTGCGACCGCGAACCATCACGATATAGTCGGACAATCCCGTCTGGTAGGCGCCTCCAGCGGTGGACGAGCCATGCGTGACGGTGAGGACAGGCAATCCCGCCGCCGAGAGGCGGGCGAGGTTGCGAAAGATATTGCCGCCGCGGATGAAATCCTCAACGCGGTAACGCAGGAGATTGGCGCCGGCGCTCTCGACCAGTTGTACGTAGGGCAGCTTGTTCTCCAGCGCCAGCTCCTGCACGCGCAGGGTCTTGTCGAGACCAAACGGCTGCAGCGCGCCGGCGTCGATGCCGGCGTCATTGGCGCTGACCATGCAGCGGATGCCGGAAACAAAGCCGACGCCGGCGATCACGCCGCCGCCGGGCACGCTCTTCTCCGCATCCGGTACGTCGAACATGTAGCCCGCGAGCGTGGAAAGCTCCAGGAACGGCGAGCCCGGGTCGAGCACCAGCGCCACGCGCTCACGCGGCAGGAGCTGCCCGCGCTTGTGGAAGCGGTCCTTGGCGGCGGCGGAAGCTGCACGGGTTCGATCTTCCAGCGTGCGCATGCGCGCGATCAGCGCAAGCATGCCGTCGCGATTGGCCTTGTAGGCGGTGCTGCCGGTGGCGATGGTGTTTTCGATGATGGCCATAGCTCTACCT
>JAEZEU010000625.1 GCA_023432885.1 Pseudomonadota bacterium
CTGCTCTATGCCCTGATCGGCGTGTTCCTCGGCACCGCGGTCGGCGTGTTGCCGGGCATTGGACCTGCGCTGACGGTGGCGCTGCTGTTGCCGGTGACCTACAAGCTCGATCCCGGCGGGTCCCTGATCATGTTCGCCGGCATCTACTATGGCGGCATGTACGGCGGATCGACCACCGCCATCCTGATCAATACGCCGGGCGAGAGCGCATCCATGGCGACCGCGCTCGAGGGCAACAAGATGGCCAAGGCGGGCCGCGGCGGTCCCGCGCTCGCCACTTCGGCTATCGGCTCGTTCGTGGCAGGCACGATCGCCACTATTGGTCTCGCCTTCCTCGCGCCCTGGCTGGTCGATGTCGCCGTGCGCTTCGGGCCGGAAGATTACTTCGCGCTGATGTGCGTGGCGTTCGTCACGGTGTCCGCCACATTCGGGGATTCGCCCGTCCGCGGCCTTACCAGCCTTTTCATCGGGCTGACGCTTGGTCTGGTCGGCATCGACAAGCTCACCGGCCAGGCAAGACTCGCTTTCGGCATCCCGGAGCTGCTTGACGGCGTCGAGGTGACGACACTCGCCGTCGGCCTGTTCGCGGTGGGGGAGGCGCTCTATGTCGCCTCGCGCCGTCACCATACGGAGGAGAAGCTCGTGCCGGTGCGTGGCTCGCTGTGGATGACGAAAGAGGACTGGAAGCGGTCGTGGAAACCGTGGCTGCGCGGCACGATGTTCGGCTTTCCGATCGGCGCGCTTCCCGCCGGCGGTGCCGAAATCCCTACCTTCTTGTCCTATTCCACCGAAAAGCGGCTGACGAAGCATCCGGAACAGTTCGGCAAGGGCGCCATCGAAGGCGTGGCCGGACCGGAAGCCGCCAACAATGCGTCCGCCGCCGGCACGCTCGTCCCCTTGCTGACGCTTGGCCTGCCTACATCGGCGACGGCTGCGATGATGCTGGCGGGCTTCCAGCAATACGGCCTCAACCCGGGACCGCTGCTGTTCGCGGAGCGGCCGGACCTGGTGTGGGGCCTGATCGCGAGCCTGTTCATCGCCAATTGCATGCTGCTCGTTCTCAATTTGCCGCTGGTCGGCTTGTGGGTGAGGCTGCTCGCGATCCCGCAGCCCTGGCTATACGCCGGCATTCTCGTGTTCGCGACCATGGGCACCATTGCCGCAAAGCCGTCCGTCGTCGAGCTGTCGATGCTGGCGGGTTTTGGCGTTCTCGGTTTCCTGATGCGCCGATTCGATTTCCCGATCGCGCCGGTCGTTGTTGGCCTCATCCTCGGGCCCATTGCCGAGAGCCAGCTGCGCCGCGCGCTCCAGATCAGCCTCGGCGATCCCATGACCCTGGTGCAAAGCCCGATATCGGCAACGCTACTCGCGATCGCCCTGATCGCACTCGTGGCGCCGTTCGTGCTGAAGGGGATCGGGCGGTTCAAGGCGAGCGAAGATTAAGTCGCGGATGCCGTACGGGGCATTCGCAGGGCTTTCCCGGCGCCCCGGAAATGTTCCGCAGGAAAGCGATATTCTATCGCTTGCTTTGCAAGTTCCAGATGGATGGAACCGGAACATCATGCTCCTCCCGCGGTTGAGAGACATACCTTTCAACCGCTGGAGGATATGATGAATAAACGAACTGCTCTTTCGCTGATTGCGGCATCGTTGCTGGCTTCCGGCTCGGCATTCGCGCAGTCCACGACTGTGCAGGGCGCCCATGACGGCGTGCGCGCGGGCGGCGAGATCGGCGGGCCGGTCGGCGCAGTGGTCGGCGGCACTGTCGGGGCGGCCGTCGGCGCTGCCGTGGAAATCCCCAATGCCGTGATCAGCGCGATTCCGAGGGGCGAACCCTCTGTGGTGGTGCATGAGCGCGTTGTGGTCGGCGAGCCGTTGCCGCCTCGCGTGCAGTTGCGTGCCATTCCCAACCACACGGAATATCGCTATGCGGTGGTCAATGATCAGCGCGTGATCGTTGATCCGCGCTCGCGACGGGTGATCCGCGTCATCGACTAAAGCGTCGAGAAGCACGCGAATGCAGTCCCCGCGGAGTGGCTCTCCGCGGGGATTCTCTTATGTGGTCCGCATCCGATTGCGGCTTATGACCCGATCCAGCGCGGCCGCCATGGCGAGCCCGGCGCAGGCGGCGAGCGCATCGACAACGAAATCCGACAGCCGCGCATGTCGGCCCGGCGCCCAGAATTGCAAGATCTCGATCGCGCCTGTCATGAC
The DNA here is from genome assembly GCA_023432885.1 of Pseudomonadota bacterium. GTDB lineage: Bacteria > Pseudomonadota > Alphaproteobacteria > Rhizobiales > Xanthobacteraceae > Bradyrhizobium. The sequence continues at coordinate 2,215 of JAEZEU010000625.1, forward strand.
GACCGCAACCGGCGCGATCAGGAGCCGGTTGTGCCGATAGGCGAAGCCGAAGGATAGCCCCACCAGAATGAAGGCAAGCGCATGCTCGCCATTCTGGCCGAGATGGGCATGGGGCCGAAACTGCGGCGGGCTGAGCGTCACGAAGGTGACGGCGACCGCAAGCATCCAGGCGATCAGCCGAAGGAAAATTGTCATGCCCTGCGGACTAGCACGAAACATTCTGCAGGTGTGAGAAGCTTTCCCGCCGTGGGTTAATTGCCGTTTGTTAATGCATGAATTACAGCGGTTGCCGCACACCCAGCCCGTGCATGAAGCGTTCCCTGATCTGGACGGGGTCGCGGCGCGTGGTTCCGCTTCCCGGTTTGTCGTCGATACGCACGCCGATCAGTGTCGGTCCGTCGGTAACGAGGGATTGCTCGATCAGCCGTTCGAAATCCTCTTCATCGGCAGCCCAGCTGCTGTTGCTAAGGCCGCTGGCGACCGCGATGGCGACGAAATCGGCTGACGCTGCCGCCGGCGTCGGCTGCGAGCCGGTGATCTGGTAGATGCCATTGTCCATGACGATCATGGTCAGATTCTTCGGCTTGAGCGTCGCGATTGTCGAAAGACAGCCGAGCTGCATCAGAAGCGAGCCGTCACCCTCCAGCGCGATCACGCGCCGTTTCGGCTGCGCCAGCGCCACACCGAGCGCAATCGGGAAAGCAAGACCCATGCTGCCGAGCATGTAGAAGTTCTGCGGGCGGTGGCCGGCGGCCCAGAGATCGAAATTGGTGTTGCCGATGCCGCCGACGACGGCTTCCTCGTTCTTGAGTCTGGCGACAAGGCGCGAGGTGAGATCGAAGCGGTTCATCACCTTGGTGTTGCGGGCAGCGATCGTGTTCATGGCGCGCTCACTTGTCGAAGGTCTTGCCGCCGGTCAGGAGCGGCGACAGGATCAGCGCCACGGGCGCCTGCGTGGTGATGGCTTGCTTGATCGAGCGGTCGGTGATGAATTCGAACTCGTCGAGGCGGGTGCAGGTGTGATGCTCCATGGCAAGCGAATCCAGCACGGGACGCATGGTGCGGCAAACCAGTGACTGGCCCAGGTTGAATTCGCCGAGCGTGCCGCGCTCGGAGACGAACATGATCAGCGGGATCTGCGAGGGCACGACGAGGGAGGCCAGCACGTTGGCAAGCGTGGCAAAGCCCGAGGTCTGCATCAGCATGGCGCCGCGCATGCCGCCCATCCAGGCGCCGGAGACGATGCCGACCGCCTCTTCCTCGCGCGCCGTGGCGAAGACCTTGAAGAAAGTATCGGCGTGCAAATTCCTGATCAGCGGCGTCAACACGCGGTCGGGCACGTAGGGCACCAGTCTTATGTCGTTGCGCTTGAGCGTCTGCAGCACGATTTCGTGCCAACTCTGCGCGGTCTCCGCGGCCGCCATCAACGTCTCCCTTGCCTCTGCGACGACCTTGGTTTGCGCCGCGCCTAGCGGTCGTCTTGGCGGCCGAACTTGACGTGCCCGGCAGGATTGTCAACATGCAGTGATCGTAAGCGCGCATGCGATAATGTGAGACGGCGCGCTTGCGGCGATATGAGAGACAGGGCGTATCAGGCTGCGGCACAAGCAGCGTTGTTGGGAGGGCGCCATGAACAAATGGTTGCGTGCGGCCGTCGTGGCGGTTGCGTATCTCGCCATCAGCGGGGCGGCCAGCGCGCAGTTGTTTCCCTCTGAAACCGTGCATCCTTTCTTACCCTATCCGGCCGGCGGCGCCGTGGACGTGGCGGACGTGAAGGCGCAGGAGCGCATTCTCGTCGCCAATCCAGCCAGGCTCTATGACTTCCCAAACTGAAAGTCACTCAATGTCCGTCAACAACAAGCGCGTCTTCTACGTCAAGTATCTTGCCCACGACATCTATGTCGAGATCATGAAGGGCCGCCCCGACGTGCGGCTCGACCGGCTCGAGAATGAAAGCCCGGCCGATGTGTTCACGCCGATCCTGTCGGAGGCGCACGCCTACCAGATCGGAGCAGCGCGCGACGAACTGGCGCGGCACTTTCATGTCGACAAGGATTTTCTGAAGCGGACTCCGAACCTTCTGATCGTCTCTTCCAACGGCGCCGGCTTCGACCCCGTCGATGTAGCCGCTTGCACGGAGGCAGGCGTGCTTGTGGTCAACCAGTCCGGTGGCAATGCCAATTCCGTCGCCGAGCATGCGCTCGGTATGCTGCTGACGCTTTCGAAGCGCATCCTGGAATCCGACCGCGCGCTGCGCCGTGAACGCAACGTCAACCGCAATTCGCTGATCGGCAACGAGGCCAAGGGCAAGACCATCGGCATCGTCGGGCTCGGCAATGTCGGCCGACGCATTGCCGAACTCTGCAATGGCCTGCTGCACATGAAGGTGATCGCCTATGATCCCTACCTCACAGCGGAAGAAATGGCGAAGCGGGGCGGGGAGAAGGTCGAACTCGACGATCTCCTGCAATGCGCCGATTTCGTATCGATCAGCTGCCCGCTCGATGCCGGCAGCCGCGGCATGATCGGTGCGCGCGAGTTCGCGCTGATGCAGCCGCACGCGTTCTTCATCACCACCGCACGCGGCTTCATCCATGATGAGCGCGCGCTCTATGATGCGTTGAAGGAGAAGCGCATTGCGGGAGCCGGCCTCGATGTCTGGGACAAGGAGCCGCCGCCGCCCGAGCATCCGCTATTGCAGTTCGACAACGTGCTGGCGAGCCCGCACACCGCGGGGGTCACGAAGGAGGCGCGGATCAACATGGGCCGCATCGCCGCCGAGCAATTGCTCGATGCGCTCGACGGCAAGCGCCCGCCGCGCGTCATCAATCCCGAGGTGTGGCCGGTCTACGCCAAGCGCTTCGCGGCAGCCTTCGGGGTCACGCCGAAATAGCCGAGCGGAGGGTCAAACGGGCGGAGAAAAATGTCTTCGCTGCAGGCTGCAACGGGACAATAAACCCACTGCAAAATGCCGCTCCGACGAAGCAAGTATTGCTATTTTCATAGCTATCTCGACTACTTAGGGCCGAAAGCTCAAATTCCGGGTGCGGCGGGTCGTCTCCCGCCCCACAGGGAATTTGCGCGATGGCAAAGGTACGCGAATTGCTGGCAAAAGCACCGGGCGAAATCGGCCGCCGGTTTGCCCAGTTCGTCGCCATCGCCGCCGCCAGCCTGCCATCGGCTGGCGCTTAGGCCGAACCCCAAATTACTCCGGCACGATGCGAACGGCGCCGCGCGCCGCGCTGCTGGCGAACGCCGCGTAGGACTTGAGCGCGGTGGAGACCGCGCGCTTGCGCGGCGCCGGCTTCCACGCCGCCTTGCCCTTTGCAACCATCGCCGCGCGGCGGCGCTCAAGCTCGGCTTCAGGCACCGCGAGGTTGATCTTGCGGTTAGGAATGTCGAGCTCGATGGTGTCCCCTTCCTCGACGAGTCCGATCAATCCGCCCTCGGCCGCTTCCGGCGAGATGTGGCCGATCGACAGGCCGGACGATCCGCCGGAGAAGCGGCCGTCGGTGATCAGCGCGCAGGCTTTGCCGAGCCCCTTCGATTTCAGGTAGCTGGTCGGATACAGCATCTCCTGCATGCCTGGGCCGCCGCGCGGGCCTTCATAGCGGACCACGACGACGTCGCCGGACTTCACCTTGTTACCGAGGATGCCTTCCACGGCTGCATCCTGGCTTTCGAAGATGCGGGCCGGGCCCGAGAATTTCAGGATGCTCTCGTCAACGCCGGCGGTCTTCACGATGCAGCCGTCCTTGGCCAGATTGCCGAACAACACGGCAAGGCCGCCGTCCCTGGAGTAGGCGTGCGCGGCGTTGCGGATCACACCCTTTTCGCGGTCGAGGTCGACGTCGTCGAAGCGGCGGTCCTGGCTGAAGGCGACCTGGGTCGGCACGCCGCCGGGCGCAGCCTTGTAGAAGTTGCGCACCTTCTCGCTCGAGGTGCGGACGATGTCCCAGCGGTCGAGTGCATCGGCGAGCGTCGTTGCATGCACCGTCGGAACGTTCGTGGTGATCAGCCCGGCGCGGTCGAGTTCGCCGAGGATGCCCATGATGCCGCCGGCATGGTGCACGTCTTCCATGTGAACGTCCTGCACTGACGGTGCGACCTTGCAGAGCACCGGCACCTTGCGTGACAGGCGGTCGATATCGCTCATGGTGAAGGGCACCTGGCCCTCATGCGCGGCTGC
>JAEZEU010000016.1 GCA_023432885.1 Pseudomonadota bacterium
TCAGCTTGAGCGCCTTGGCCACGGTGCGGCCGTGATGGCCCATGATGCCGGTCGCGGGATCGACCGAGAAGGTCACGATCTTTTCGGGCGTGTTGTGCGCGACTTCCTCGATATTGACGCCACCTTCGGTCGAGACGACGAAGGACACCTTGGAGGTTTCGCGGTTGACCAGGATCGAGAGATAGAACTCCTTGTCGATGTCCGATCCTTCCTCGATGTAGAGACGGTTGACCTGCTTGCCGGCTGGTCCCGTCTGCACGGTTACCAGCGTGGAGCCCAGCATCTGCTTGGCGAACTCGGCGACCTCGGCGGCGGATTTGGCGATGCGGACACCGCCCTTGTCGCCGGCCTTGGCTTCCTTGAACTTGCCCTTGCCGCGACCGCCGGCATGGATCTGGCTCTTCACAACCCAGACCGGGCCTGGGAGCTGTTTGGCCGCCGTTTCGGCGTCCTCAGGCCTCAGGACCGGCACGCCCTGGGAGATCGGCACACCGAACTCGTTCAGCAGCGCTTTGGCCTGATATTCGTGGATATTCATCGGACGACGCTCCCCACCCTTGTTTGGCGGAGGTTGGAGCCTCCACCTTTGCTCTGCGGCTGGCACACCATATACCACGAGAACTGCGAGGCCCGAAGATCGACTTGGCCGACCTTCGGCCCTAGTTGAACGAAATCAACGGCCCAGTAGGTCAGGCGCGATCTTCTTGCAGGCATCGACGAGGCCTTGGACGGCGCCGACCGACTTGTCGAAAGCCTCGCGGTCCTTGCCGGCGAGATCGATCTCGACCACGCGCTCGACTCCCTTGGAGCCGATCACCACGGGCACGCCGACATACATGTCCTTCACGCCGTATTCGCCGTTCAGGTACGCGGCGCAGGGCAGCACCCGCTTCTTGTCCTTCAGGAAGCTCTCGGCCATCGCAATCGCCGAAGCCGCCGGCGCGTAGAAGGCCGAACCGGTCTTCAACAGGTTAACGATCTCGGCGCCGCCATTGCGGGTGCGGTCGACGATCTCGTCGATGCGCGCCTGCGAGGTCCAGCCCATCTTGACGAGATCGGGCAGCGGAATGCCGGCGACCGTGGAGTAGCGCGTCAGCGGCACCATGGTGTCGCCATGGCCGCCGAGCACGAAGGCGGTGACGTCCTCAACGGACACGTTGAACTCATCGGCGAGAAAATAGCGGAAGCGCGCGGAATCCAGCACGCCGGCCATGCCGACGACTTTCTTATGCGGCATACCGGACGCCTTCTGCAGCGCCCACACCATCGCGTCCAGCGGGTTGGTGATGCAGATGACGAACGCATCGGGCGCATACTTCTTGATGCCGGCGCCGACCTGCTCCATGACCTTGAGATTGATGGAGAGAAGATCGTCGCGGCTCATGCCGGGCTTGCGCGGCACGCCGGCCGTGACGATGCAGACCTTGGCGTTGTCGAGCGCTTCATAGGAATTAGCGCCGACCAGATGCGCGTCGAAACCGTCGACCGGCGAGGACTGCGCGATGTCGAGTGCCTTGCCCTGGGGGATACCCTCGGCGATATCGAACATCACGACGTCGCCGAGCTCCTTCAGCCCAATGAGGTGAGCCAGCGTACCGCCGATCTGACCGGAGCCAATCAAGGCAATCTTGTCGCGCGCCATGGGAAATCTGTCCTTTAAGAGCAGTGAGGTAAGGAAGGGGAAAGGCTTTCGGGAAGGGTGGTTATCCCTTTACCCGGAAGGGTTCAAGTCGCGCCATGCCCAATTGGCAGCGCTGCCCTGAATTCCGTCAGGTATGCCAGGAGACTGTCATTCCGGGGCACCGCGAACCGCAAGCCCGGGCTCCACAACCACCGGCCTCGTTGGATGAACGATCCTCGTCAACCAGTCTTCGAAATAATGACCGCTGCGGCATGGATTCCCTGCTCGCGCCGCGCGCCCCGGAATGACGAGGACTAGGTTTCCACCAGCCCCGTCGTCGAGCCGCTTGCAGAAGAATCCTTCCGTCCGTGCGGCAACGCCAGATAGGATTCCGACCCCATCTCGATCAGGCGCGAGGACGTACGCTTGAACTCGTTGGCCTCGACACCGTCAGTTGCGACATAGAGCGAAGTCGGATCGGCCTCGGCGGACGCTATCAGCTTGACGCCGTTGTCATAGAGCGTGTCCACCAGCGAGATGAAGCGTTTGGCGGCGTTGCGGTCGCCGTAATCCATCACCGGAATGCGGTCGATCAAGATGGTGTGGTAATCATGCGCGAGCCGCAGATAGTCGCTGGCCGCGAGCGGCTTTTCGCAGATGTCGGCGAAGGAAAACCGCGCCACGCCATGCGCCGAGCACGGCACGTGTAGCTTGCGGCCCTTGATGGCGATGTCGCGCGGCTTGCACGGCGCTCTGCCGGTCAGCCCGCCCCAAGCCCGGTTGAGCGCGAATTCGGCCTCGGTGTCGGCAGGCACCAGCCACATCTTTGCGCCCTGTAATTTTTCCAGGCGAAAGTCGGTGCGGGCATCGAGCCGCATCACGTCCATATGATCGGTGATCTGGTTGATGAAGGGCAGAAACAGCGCGCGGTTCAGCCCGCCCTTGTAGAGATCCTCCGGCGCGACATTGGAGGTTGCAACTACGACGGTTCCAAGCTCGAAGAGCTTTGCGAACAGCCGGCCAAGGATCATGGCATCGGCGATGTCGGTGACGTGGAACTCGTCGAAGCAAAGCAGCCACGCCTCATCGAAGATCGCATTCGCCGTAAGCCCCATCACATCGGTATCGCCGATCTCCCCGCGCGCGATGTTCTGGCGATAGGCGTAGACTCGCTCATGCACCTCGGCCATGAATTCGTGGAAATGCGCGCGGCGCTTATGCGTCACCGGCGACTGCTGGAAGAACATATCCATCAGCATGGTCTTGCCGCGGCCGACCTCGCCGTGGACGTAGAGCCCGCGCGGCGGCGCAGCGCCCTTGTCGGCGAACAGCCGGCCGAACAGGCCCTGTTTCTTGACCGGCTTGTAGCCGGTTAGCCGGTCCTCCAGCGCCGCAAAAGCTTCCGCCGCGCGCATCTGCGCCGGATCGGCTTCGATGGCGCCTGACGCGACGAGGGCCTTGTAATGGGCGTGGAAGCTGGCTGATGGGGTCGTGAGCATGAGCCTCTTTCCGCCTCAGCGCGGCGGAAATTGCAAGCGGGGAATTAGGGGAGCGGGTATGCGCTTCGCTCCAACTCCGGCTGTGTGATGCCCCGCGCATGTGGGGCATCCGCTGCGCCGCGGCTTCTCCGCTCAAGCTCCAGCGTCTCTGTTGGATCGCCGGTCGAGCCGGGCAATAACTGTCGTGTTGTAGCGACAGCTCCTACGCAGTCAGCGCGTAGGAATCCTCGACCACATAGGGGCCGCCTCCGGTGGAGGCTCGAGAGGAGAACAGCACGAAGCGCGAGGCGAGAAAGCTTTTGCTGGGGAAGTAACCGCGCACCGACAGATAATCGGCGACGTCCCGGCTCTTTGCATCATGCAACCGCGCCAGCGTCACATGCGGCGTGAACTTGCGGCCTTCAGGATCAAGGCCGAGGCGCTGCATCAGCCGCTCATGCTCGGCCTGCAGCTCGATCAGCGGCCGGCTCGGCTCGACGGCGGCGACCACCGCGCGCGGCTTCTTGCCGCCGAAACTCGTCAGCCCTTGCAGCCGTACCTCGAACGGCTTGCGGTTGACGCGAAACAGCATCGATGCGATCTCGCTCGCGTAGATGCCATCGATGTCGCCGATGAAGCGCAGGGTGACGTGATAATTTTCGGGATCGATCCAGCGGGCGCCCGGAAGACCGCCTCGCAAGCTGGAAAGCGTCTGGCCGATCTCGGCCGGAATTTCCAGTCCAGTGAACAAACGCGGCATCGTAACCACTCCCGATGCTTGGACATGTCAGCGGATGCCCGCGTGACGTCCGAAACCAGAGACCGGCGAATCACCGATATCCAATTAGTACCCGACTTATATGACTCTGCGAAGCGTAGCGCGGTGACGATCCGGAAAGTTGCGGGGAGTTGTACAACGTTCAACTTCGCTGCCCGGCGATCGCGCCAAGAAATGCCTCCATTGTGGGCAGAATGTTCTTCACGATGACATCAACGCCTTCCGCGGTCGGATGGATGCCATCGGCCTGGTTGAGTTTTGCCTCCGCCGCTACGCCATCGAGGAAGAATGGATAGAGCGGCACGTCGAACTGTTTCGAAAGTTCCGGATAGATCGCATTGAAGCGGGCTGCATAGTCGGCGCCGTAGTTCGGCGGCGCGAGCATGCCGCACAGAAGCACCGCGACCTTGCGTGCCTTCAGCCGCGTCAGAATGTCCGACAGCGCCGCACGCGTCACATTGGGATCGGTGCCACGCATCGCATCATTGGCGCCGAGTTCGAGGATGACAGCCTCGGTTCCCTCCGGGATCGACCAGTCGAGCCGGTCGCGGCCACCCGAAGCGGTGTCGCCGGATACCCCCGCATTGATTATGTCGACATTTATCCCCTTGGATTCCAAGGCTTTTCGTAGGCGCGCCGGGAATGACTGGTTGGCCGGTAGGCCAAGGCCCGCAGTCAGGGAATCGCCAAAGGCAACGATCTTGATCGGCTTTGCCGGTGCGGCCGGAGCGGACTGCGCAAGCGCCTCGCCCGTCATCACGAACGCCAGAATCAACACGATCATGTGCGCGAAGTTCACAAAGCCCCCCTCGACCCTGCGGGCCGAAGTGCCATATGACCGAGCCATGGACAGCCTCATCGAAACCTCGTCTTTGACCGGCAGCGCGCCGGACACCATCTCCATCAACAACGTCAATCTCTCGCTCGGCTCCGGCGCGGCACGCGTGCACATCCTCAAGGATATCAGCCTGCGCGTGGGGTCGGGAGAAGCGCTGGGCCTGATCGGCCCGTCCGGATCGGGGAAATCCACGCTGCTCATGGTGATGGCGGGACTGGAGCGTCCCGACAGTGGAGATGTGGTGGTGAATGGCACATCGTTCAATGCCCTCGATGAGGACGAACTGGCGCGCTTCCGCGGCCGCCAGGTCGGCATCGTCTTCCAGTCGTTCCATCTGATCCCGACCATGACGGCGCTGGAAAATGTCGCCGTCCCGCTCGAGCTCGCCGGCAATGCCGAAGCGGCGACACGTGCGGCGAAAGAACTGGAATCGGTCGGCCTCGCTCATCGCCTGCATCATTATCCGATGCAGCTTTCCGGCGGCGAGCAGCAGCGCGTGGCGCTGGCGCGGGCGCTGGCGCCGGATCCTGCGATCCTCGTCGCCGATGAACCCACCGGCAATCTCGACGAGGCAACGGGCAGGCAGATCGTCGATCTCCTGTTCTCCAAACATGCAGAGCGCGGCATGACGCTGGTGCTGGTGACGCACGACACCTCGCTCGCGCAACGTTGCGACCGCGTGGTGCGGCTGCGCTCCGGCCGCATCGACGGATACAGCGCTTGAACACGCTCGCCGACGAAACCGCCTATCAGGCGCGCACCTCTTCACTCGCGTTCCGCTATGCGTTGCGCGAATTGCGCGGCGGATTGCGCGGCTTTTACGTCTTCATCGCCTGCATCGCGCTCGGCGTGATGGCTATTGCCGGCGTCGGATCGGTGGCGGCGAGCCTTGGCGATGGCCTGGCCCGCGAGGGCCGCAAGCTGCTCGGCGGCGACGTCGCCTTCTCGCTGATCCAGCGCGAAGCAAAGCCGGAAGACATTGCTTTCCTGCGCTCGCGCGGCAGCCTCTCCATCGCCGCAACGCTGCGCGCCATGGTGCGCGCGGGCGAGGGCAAGCTCTCCCTCGTCGAACTGAAGGCGGTTGACGGCGCCTATCCGCTGCTCGGCGACTTGACGCTGGAGCCGCAAATGCCGCTCGGCGAGCTTCTGGCCGAGCGCGACGGGGCGTTTGGCGCGGCGGTCGACTCGACGCTGCTGGCGCGGTTCGACCTCAAGCTTGGCGATCGCGTGTCTATCGGCAACGCGGCCTTCCAGTTGCGCAGCGTGGTCAGTGCCGAGCCGGACAAGCTCGCCGTCAATGTCGGACTCGGGCCGCGCTTCCTCATCAGCGATGCGGGCCTGCGCGCCACCGGCCTGCTGCAACCCGGCAGCCTGGTGCGCTGGCTCTACCGCGTCAAATTGCCAGACAACGCCGCCGACGATCGTTCCGCCGAAGCCTTCATTGCCGACGCGCGCGCCGCCGCGCCGGAAGCCGGCTGGGAGATCCGCAGCCGCGCCAACGCCTCGCCGCAGCTGGAGCGCACCATCAACCGTTTCACGCAGTTCCTGACGCTGGTGGGGCTTGCGGCGCTTCTGGTCGGTGGTGTCGGCGTGGCCAACGCCGTGAAGAGCCATATCGACCGCCGCCGCGAGGTGGTTGCGACCTTCAAGGCGGTCGGCGCCACAGGCCGAGACGTCTTCACCATCTACACGACGCAGGTGATCGTGCTGGCCGCGCTCGGCTCGGTGATCGGCCTGGCCGCTGGCGCCGCACTGCCTTATCTGATCGCCGGCCTGTTCGGCAAAGTGCTGCCGCTGCCGATGCAGCCGGCGCTGCATTTCGACGAGCTGTTGCTGTCCTTCGTCTACGGCCTGCTCACGGCGCTCGCCTTCGGGCTGTGGCCGCTTGGCCGCGTCCATGACGTGCCGGTCGCCGCGCTGTTCCGCGAAACCGTCGCCAGTGCCTGGCATCGTCCGCGCTGGCGTTACATCGCGCTGATGGCGGCGGTCATCGCCTCCCTTGTCGGCGTTGCGATCGGGCTCGCTTATGACAAGCGCATCGCTGCCATTTTCGTGGCCTCATCCGTCGCGGTGTTCGTGCTGTTGCGGGCCATTGCATCCGGCCTGATGACGCTGGCGCGCAGGATGCCGCGCAGCCGCATCACCATGCTCCGGCTTGCGATCACCAACATTTACCGGCCCGGCGCGCTGACGCCGTCGGTGGTGCTGTCGCTGGGCCTGGGCCTGGCCGTGCTCGTCACCATCACGCAGATCGACGGCAATCTGCGTCGGCAGTTCCTGGCCGCGCTGCCCGAACGCGCGCCGTCGTTCTATTTCATCGACATCCCCTCCTCCGAGTCCGAACGGTTCGGCGCGTTCCTGAAACAGGTCGCACCCGACTCGACCCTGGAGGAAGTGCCAATGCTGCGCGGGCGCATCGTCGCTGCGCGCGGCGTCAAGGCCGAGGAACTCAAGCCCTCGCACGATGCCGAATGGGTTCTGCAGAGCGACCGCGGGCTGACCTATACGGGCGAGATCCCGAAGGGTTCCAAAATCGTCGAGGGCGAATGGTGGGGTGCCGATTACCAGGGCCCGATCCTGGTCTCGATGGAGAAGAAGATCGCCGACGGATTGAAGCTTGGAATCGGCGACGAGATCGTCGTCAACGTGCTCGGCCGCGATATCCCGGCGAAGATTGCCAACCTGCGCAACATCGACTGGCAGGGACTCGGCATCAATTTCGTGCTGGTGTTCTCGCCCAACGCGTTCAAGGGCGCCCCGCACAGCCATGTTGCGACACTGACCGAGGGGCACCCCGATCCGGCCTCCGACGCCAGGATCATCAGGCAGGTGGCCGACGCCTTCCCGATGGTAACGAGCGTTCGGGTCCGCGAGGCGCTGGAGACCATTGGAACCGTGGTCAGCAACCTTGCGCTTGCCATTCGCGGGGCGAGCGCGATCACCCTGATCTCGGCCATCCTGGTGCTGGGCGGAGCGCTCGCTGCGGGACACCGCCACCGGGTCTATGACGCCGTGATCCTGAAGACGCTCGGCGCCACCCGGGCGCGGCTGCTCGGCGCCTACGCACTGGAATACCTGATGATCGGTTTAGCCACCGCGATCTTCGGCGTGATCGCAGGCTCTGTGGCGGCCTGGCTGATCGTCACCCGGCTTATGACGCTGAGTTTCGTGTGGCAGGCCGGCAGCGCCGCCGGTGTGGTAGCGGCAGCGTTGGTGGTGACCGTCGGGCTCGGGCTTGCCGGCACGCTATTGGCGCTGAACCAGAAGCCCGCCACGGTGTTGCGCAATTTGTGACAAAGTGAAGCGGGCAGCTCGGCGGCCGCCCGCCAGGCCCGCAACTTCAGGGTTAATTGGTTCTCGCCGGAGTTTCGTGTTGCAGAGCGACATTCAGCCGCGCGTGGAAGCTTGCTTTGAATGTGTTAGTTTCCCACATACCAGCCAGCCCGAAACACCGTCTATGACAGCATTTTGATGTCGGCCGGCGGCAGGTTTCTGGGTATAGATTCTTCCCGACGACGCGAAGCGTTCGCGGCTCGCCGGGCCAACCAACGGGAATTCGACCATGTCGGACCTAGACCGTAACTATGCCTCCCCCTTCGGCCGGGCCGCCGGACGCGTTGACACCGCGGCCGTCGATGCCGGCCTGCGCGCCTACATGCTGCGCATCTACAACTACATGAGCATTGGCCTCGCCATTACGGGCCTTGCTGCACTCGGCGTCTACATGGCCGCCGTGACCACCGACCAGGCCGGCGCCGCCGCCCGGTTCGGCAACGCGTTCCTGACGCCGTTCGGCTACGCGATGTATGTCAGCCCGCTGAAGTGGCTGTTCATCCTCGCGCCGCTTGTCATGGTGTTCGCGATCTCCGCCGGTATCAACCGGCTGCGCCCCGCGACCGCACAGATGCTGTTCTGGGTGTTCTCGGCACTGATGGGCATTTCGCTGTCGTCGATCTTCCTGGTGTATACCCACACCTCGATCGTCCGCGTGTTCTTCATCACTGCGGCGACCTTCGGCGCGCTCAGCCTGTGGGGCTACACCACCAAGCGTGACATCAGCGGGATGGGCTCGTTCCTGTTCATGGGTCTGATCGGCATCATCATCGCGAGCCTGGTCAACCTGTTCCTGGC
>JAEZEU010000096.1 GCA_023432885.1 Pseudomonadota bacterium
GCCGGCGTCACCGCCGTGCTGGGTCCGACCAATACCGGCAAGACGCATCTCGCCATCGAGCGGATGCTCGGCCATTCCTCCGGGCTGATCGGCTTGCCGCTGCGGCTGCTGGCGCGCGAGGTCTACAACAAGATCGCCGACCGCGCGGGAAGCGAGGCCGTCGCGCTGGTCACGGGCGAGGAGAAGATCAAGCCGCGATCGCCGCGCTACTGGGTCTCGACCGTGGAGGCGATGCCGCGCGACATCGACGTGTCGTTCCTCGCCGTCGACGAAATCCAGATCGCCGCCGATCTCGAACGCGGCCATGTCTTCACCGACCGCATCCTGCACCGGCGCGGACGCGACGAGACGCTGCTGCTCGGCGCTGCGACGATGCGTCCCATGATTGAGAAGCTGCTGCCGGGCGCCTCCATCGTCACGCGGCCGCGGCTGTCGACGCTGGAATTTGCCGGCGACAGGAAGATCACGCGCCAGCCGCGGCGCACCGCGATCGTCGCCTTCTCCGCGGACGAGGTCTATGCGATCGCCGAGCTGATCCGCCGCCAGCATGGCGGCGCGGCGGTTGTGCTCGGCTCGCTCTCGCCGCGCACGCGCAATGCGCAGGTCGCGATGTTCCAGAACGGCGACGTCGATTATCTTGTCGCCACCGACGCCGTCGGCATGGGGCTCAACCTCGACGTCGACCACGTCGCCTTTGCGTCCGACCGCAAATATGACGGCTACCAGTTCCGCCGCTTGACTCCAGCCGAGTTCGCACAGATCGCCGGCCGCGCCGGGCGCGCGACGCGCAACGGCACGTTCGGGACCACGGGGCGCTGCGCGCCGTTCGAGCCCGAACTGGTCAACGCGCTGCAAAACCATTCCTTCGACAGCGTGAAGACACTGCAATGGCGCAATTCGAAGCTGGATTTCTCATCGCTCGGCGCCTTGCAGGTGTCGCTGGCGCTGCCGCCCAACCATGAGGCGCTGACCCGGGCGCCGATCGCAGAAGACATGCGCGTGTTCGACCATGCGGCGCGCGACGGCGAGGTGCGCGACCTCGCCCATGGCGCTGCCGCCGTGGAGCGGCTGTGGGACGCCTGCGCCATTCCCGATTACCGCAAGATCTCGCCGGCGGCGCATGCCGAGCTCGTGACCACGATTTTCGGCCATCTGATGCGCAAGGGCCGCATTCCCGACGCCTGGTACGCGACCCAGGTCGACCAGGCCGACCGCACCGACGGCGATATCGACACGCTATCGGGCCGGATCGCGCAAATCCGCACCTGGACGTTCGTCGCCAACCGGCCGGACTGGCTGGCCGACCCCGAGCACTGGCAGGGCGTGACGCGTGGAATTGAAAATAAATTATCGGATGCGCTGCATGAACGGCTCACGGAGCGTTTCGTTGACCGGCGTACCAGTGTATTGATGCGCCGCCTGCGGGAGAACACGGGTTTGAATACTGAGATCGGCAAGACCGGCGAAGTCATCGTCGAGGGCCACACCATCGGCCGGCTCGACGGTTTTACCTTTGCGCCTGATGCGGCGGAAGCAGGCTCCGATGCCAAGGCATTGCAGGCGGCGGCGCAGCAGGTATTGGCGCGCGAGATCGATGCGCGGGCGGAGAAGCTTTCCGCCGCACCGGACGATCAGTTCATCCTGACCTACGACGGCACCATCCGCTGGACCGGCGATGCCGTGGCGCGACTTGTCGCCGCGGACGATGCGCTGCATCCGCGCATCCGCATCATCTCCGACGAGCGGCTGACCGGCGCGCCGCGCGAGGCCGTGCAGGCCCGGCTCGATCTCTGGCTGAAGACGCATATCGAGAAGCTGCTCGGGCCGCTGTTTGCGCTCTCCAAGGCCGAGGACGTCACCGGCATCGCACGCGGCATCGCCTTCCAGCTGGTCGAGGCGCTGGGCGTGCTCGAGCGCAACAAGATCTCCGCCGAGATGAAGGATCTCGACCAGTCCTCGCGCGCGCTGCTGCGCAAATACGGCGTGCGGTTCGGCGCCTACCACATCTATTTCCCGCAGCTTCTCAAGCCCGCGGCGCGTGCGCTGGCCGCGCTGCTCTGGGCGGAGAAGCAGAGCGATGTCGATCTGTCGGCGCTGTCGAGCGCGCAGCATCTGGCAAGCTCCGGGCGCACCTCGTTCCCCGTCGACAAGAGCCTGCCGCGCGATGCCTATCGCATGCTCGGCTATCGCCAGTGCGGCGAGCGCGCCGTGCGCGTCGACATCCTGGAGCGGCTGGCGGACCTGATCCGCCCGGCGCTCGCCTGGAAGGAGACCTCGCCGGGCACCAAGCCCGCCGGCGCCTTCGACGGCCGCGGCTTCGTGGTGACGCAGGCGATGACCTCGCTCACCGGTTCCGCCGGCGAAGACTTTGCCTCCATCCTGCGCGCGCTCGGCTACCGCATGGACCGCCGCCCGCCGCTGCCGGAGAGGCCGGTCGAGAAGGTCGAGACCGTATCGGCCGAGACGCCGCCGGTTGAGGGCGCGGCGCAGGCCGATGTCTCGCCGTCGTCCGCGTTGCTGCCCGAACTCAACATCGCCCCGCCGGCCAATGACAACGTGCTGCCCGCGCCGGTGCCGGTCGAAGCGGAGCCGGCCGCAACGGCAGAGGCTGCTGAGCCTGAGGTCGAGACTATTGCTGCGCCCGAGGTCGGGGCTGTGGCTGCGCCCGAGGCTGAGCCTGTCGCGGAAGCGCCTGCTGCCAAGGCCGCGCCGGAACCTGCCGCTGCCCAAGCACCGGTGGAGACGGCATCCGCCGAAGCCCCTGCCGGCGAAACCGCGCCATTGGAAATCGTCGCTACGGAAGCTTCTGCCGAAACTGCCGCTGCCGAAGCTCCGGCCGAAACCTCCAATGCAGCCGCCGAGGCTGCCGCGGAACCGGCACTGATCGAAGTCTGGCGTCCCGGCGGCCGTCATGAGGAGCGCCGCCCGCGCCACGAGCGAGGCCGCCACCGTCACCGCGATCAGCGCAAGGGCGATGGCGCGCAGGCCGCCTCAGGCGATGCCGCGGCTGCGCCCGCCGAGGGCGAAAAATCCGGCGAGCATCGCGGCCGGCGCAACCGTCACCGCGATTTCGGCAAGCCGCGCGAAGGCGGGGAGGGCGCGCCGCGTGAAGGCCGGCGCGAGCAGAGCGGAGAGCGCCGCTTCGAGGGCAAGGGCAAGGATCGCGACGAGCGGCGCGACAAGTTCGAGCGCAAGGACCGGGGCGAGCGCGGTGATCGCGGCCGCGACAAGGGCCGCGACCGCAGGGACCGCGAATCCGGTCCCTCGCACCGGCAATATGCGAGCAGCGCCAACCCGCGCGATCGCGGCGCGGCCGATCCCAATTCGCCTTTCGCCAAACTCGCCGCGCTCAAGGAGCAATTGGCCCGTAAGGACTAGGCATGGCGTTTTCAGGCGAAGCGGCTACCAGTTCGCGCCAGGAAAACGCGTCAACGAACAAGGATCTTCTTGGACCGCCAGCGCCTCGACAAATGGCTGTGGCATGCGCGGGTGGTCAAGGCCCGCGCCAGCGCCGCAGCGCTGGTCGAGAGCGGTCATGTCCGCATCAACGGCGTGCGCGAAAAGTCGCCGGGACACGCGGTGAAGGCGGGCGATGTCGTCACCATTGCGCTGGATCGCGGCGTGCGCCTGATGAAGGTGGTCGGCTTCGCCGAGCGGCGGGGCGATGCGGCCGCCGCGCGCGTGCTGTATGAGGATTTGAAATCCGGCGCGGAGTAGCTATCTGCCAGCCAAGGGTGCGCGGAAAACGCCTCGTCAGGCCCTCCGCTTCCCTTGCGGCAGCGCACATCCTGCGCTAGCAACGCCCCCGGAATTTGCCGCGAGAAGAAGACCGTCCCCGGAGCCCTGGATGACTTACGTCGTCACTGAAGCCTGCATCAAGTGCAAGTACACCGATTGCGTCGAGGTCTGCCCCGTCGACTGCTTCTACGAGGGCGAGAACATGCTGGTGATCCATCCGGACGAATGCATCGACTGCGGCGTGTGCGAGCCGGAATGCCCGGCGGACGCCATCAAGCCCGACACCGAGCCCGGGCTGGAGAAGTGGCTCGAGGTCAACGCGGAGTACGCCAAGAGCTGGCCGAACATCACCCAGAAGAAGGACTCCCCGGCCGACGCCAAGGAGTTCGAAGGTGTCGAAGGAAAGTTCGAGAAATATTTTTCCGCCGCCGCCGGGACGGGAGACTGATTCGAAAGGTGTTGCCAAAGGCCCACCGGGGCCGATTCGAGCCTAATAAAACGTGCGCGTTTAACCCTAATTCCGCAACAGAGTGTCGGAACGCCTCCGAGTGCGCCCCGAATCGGGCGCAAATCATTGATTTTCGCGGAAAATGTGCTATATTGGGCACATTGTAGCTGAACCCGTCAGCCCCGCTTGGCCCCTATGGGTTCCCGTGAAACCTTGAAACAGGGGCGTGGCCGTTTCCCGCGCGCAGGCTGTGTCACAGAAAACGCGTAAACAGAGTGCTTCCAAGTCCACCAAGAAAAATGCTGCGGCGAGCCGCAGCACATCCAAGGGCCGTGCCAAGGCATCCGTGAAGGACACCAGGAAGGCCACGGCTGCAAAGTCCTCCAATAAAAGAAGCGCAATGCCATCCAAGAATACCAAGACTGTCGCGAAAGCGGCTGGTTCGAAGTCGTCTGCTTCGAAGGTCGTCGCGAAAACTGCCGTCAAGACCCCTGTTGCCAAGCCCGCCGCCAAGCCGGTTGCCGCTGGGGCTGCCAAGCCCGCCGTGAAGCCGGCCGCTGCCCCGCGCGTGGAAGAGAAGAAGCCGCTGACCCAGCGCCAGGGCTTCAAGACCAACGAGTTCGTGGTCTATCCGGCGCATGGCGTCGGCCAGATACTGGCCATCGAGGAGCAGGAGATCGCGGGTGCCAAGCTCGAGCTGTTCGTGATCAATTTCATCAAGGACAAGATGACGCTGCGCGTGCCGACCGCCAAGGTCGCCAATGTCGGCATGCGCAAGCTGTCCGACCCGGCGCTGGTCAAGAAGGCGCTGGAGACCTTGAAGGGCCGTGCCCGCGTCAAGCGCACCATGTGGTCGCGCCGCGCCCAGGAATACGAAGCGAAGATCAACTCCGGCGATATCGTCGCGATCGCGGAAGTCGTGCGCGACCTCTACCGGTCGGAATCGCAGCCCGAGCAGTCCTACAGCGAACGCCAGCTCTATGAAGCGGCGCTCGACCGGCTCTCGCGCGAGATCGCGGTCGTGCAGCACTCGACCGAGACCGAGGCGGTCAAGGAAATCGAGAGCCAGCTCGCCAAGAGCCCGCGCCGCGGCGCCAAGACGGAAGCCGAAGGCAGCGCCGATGGCGAGGCCGAGGGTGACGAACTCGACTCGGAGGGCGACGATACCGCCGTCGAGGACGAAGCCGCCTGAAAGGATGGCGAAAGCGACACTTGAAACGAAGAGCCCGGCG
>JAEZEU010000104.1 GCA_023432885.1 Pseudomonadota bacterium
GCATGGGCAAGAAGCGCATCATTGCCGAGACCGGCGCCGGCCAGCATGGCGTCGCCACCGCGACGCTGTGCGCGCGCTTTGGCCTGGAATGCGTGGTCTATATGGGCGCGGTCGACGTCGCGCGGCAAGCGCCCAACGTGTTCCGCATGGAGATGCTGGGCGCCAAGGTCGTGCCGGTGCAGTCGGGCACGCGCACCTTGAAGGACGCCATGAACGAGGCGCTCCGTGACTGGGTCACCAATGTGCACGACACCTTCTATTGCATCGGCACGGTGGCAGGCCCGCACCCCTATCCGATGATGGTGCGCGACTTCCAGTCGGTGATCGGCGAGGAGACGCGCAAGCAGATGATGGAGGCCGAAGGACGCCTGCCGGATTCCCTGATTGCCTGCATCGGCGGCGGGTCCAATGCGATGGGCCTGTTCCATCCGTTCCTCGACGAGCCCTCCGTCGAAATCTTTGGCGTCGAGGCCGCAGGTCATGGCCTGACGCAATTGCATGCGGCATCGATCGCCGGCGGCAGGCCCGGCGTGCTGCACGGCAATCGCACCTATCTGCTGATGGACGACGACGGCCAGATCCAGGACGCGCATTCGATCTCCGCGGGCCTCGATTACCCCGGCATCGGCCCGGAGCATTCCTGGCTGCACGAGAGCGGCCGCGTCACTTATCTGTCGGCAACCGACGATGAGGCGCTCGATGCCTTCATGCTGCTGTCGCGACTTGAGGGCATTCCGCCGGCGCTGGAAAGCGCGCATGCAATCGCGAAAGTCACTGAGCTCGCCCCGAAGCGGCCTAGGGACCACCTGATGGTGGTCAACCTCTCCGGCCGCGGCGACAAGGACATTCCGCAGATCACGGAGATCCTGAAAGGCAGGAAGCAGTGACCGACTCGCGCCACATCCTGCTTCACCTCTCCCCGGAGGGGAGAGGTATAGCACAGCGAATGCCGCACCATGACCACCCGCATCGACGCACGCTTCGCCGAACTTGCGAAAGAAGGACGCTCGGCACTCGTCACCTACGTGATGGCCGGCGATCCCGACCCCGCGACTTCGCTCGACATCATCAAGGCGCTGCCCAAGGCAGGTGCCGACATCATCGAGCTCGGCATACCCTTCACCGATCCGATGGCGGATGGTCCCTCGATCCAGGCCGCCGGCCTGCGCGCGCTCAAGAGCGGAATGACCCTGAAGAAGACGCTGGAACTGGTGCGCGGCTTCCGCAAGGACGACAACGCCACGCCGCTGGTGCTGATGGGCTACTACAATCCGATCTACATCTACGGCGTCGACAGATTTCTGGCCGATGCCAAGACCGCGGGCGTCGACGGGCTGATCATAGTCGACCTGCCGCCGGAGGAAGACGAGGAGCTCTGCATCCCCGCGCTCAAGGCGGGTCTGAACTTCATCCGCCTTGCGACGCCGACCACCGACGACAAGCGGCTGCCGGCGGTGCTCGCGAACACTTCCGGTTTTGTCTATTACGTATCGATCACCGGCATCACCGGCGCGGCGTCCGCCGATTCGAAGGTCGTCGGCGAAGCCGTCGCGCGCATCAAGCGTCACACCAAGCTGCCGGTCTGCGTCGGCTTCGGCATACGCACGCCGCAGGCGGCGCGCGCGATTGCGGAAAAGGCCAACGGGGCGGTGGTCGGTACCGCGCTGGTCGAAGCGTTGTGCGGTAGTCTCGACGCCGAGGGAAGGGCAACGACGAGGACCGTCGCGGCGGTTGCCGATCTGGTTGCCTCGCTCGCTCAAGGCGTCCGAGGCGCGCAGCAGGCGGCTGAATAAGCCATAATTGCCTGCAATGGGACTGAATTAGGCGGCTTGCCCGGGTTGATTCGGGCCGCCATATAATCGGGTGAATGCGTTTCCCGCATTTCGGAGCGAACCATGAACTGGCTCACCAATGTCGTCCGGCCGAAGATCCGCAACATGCTGCGGCGTGAGACACCGGAGAACCTCTGGATCAAGTGTCCGGATTCCGGCCAGCTCGTGTTCTACAAGGACGTCGAGGCCAACCAGTTCGTCATCCCCGGCTCCAACTACCACATGCGCATGGGCGCGGTGGCGCGGCTGAAATCGATCTTCGACAACGAGACCTGGTACGACATCGCGCTGCCGGAGGTGACCGCCGATCCGCTGAAGTTCCGTGACGAGCGCAAGTATGTCGATCGCCTCAAGGACGCCCGCGCCAAGACGGGACTGAACGACGCCGTGAAGGTCGGCTACGGCAAGCTCGAGGGCGCGGCCGCCGTCGTCGCCGTGCAGGATTTCGACTTCATGGGCGGCTCGCTCGGCATGGCCGCCGGTGAAGCGATGGTGCGCGGCATGGAGCTCGCGCTGGAGAAGAAGTCGCCCTTCATCGTATTCGCCGCGTCCGGCGGCGCGCGCATGCAGGAAGGAATTTTGTCGCTGATGCAGATGCCGCGCACCACCGTCGCGGTGCAGATGCTGCGCGAGGCAAAACTGCCCTACATCGTGGTGCTGACCAACCCGACCACCGGCGGTGTCACGGCATCCTACGCGATGCTCGGCGATGTCCACATTGCCGAGCCCGGCGCGCTCATCGGATTCGCAGGCGCGCGCGTCATCGAGCAGACCATCCGCGAGAAGCTGCCGGAAGGCTTCCAGCGCGCCGAATATCTCCGCGACCATGGCATGGTCGACATGGTGGTGCACCGCCATGAGATGCGCCCGACCTTGGCGCGGCTCTGCCGCCTGCTGATGAAGTCGCCGGCGCTCGAGACCGAGTCCAAGCCTGCGCGCGAGGTCACCGAGCCCGCGCACATCGTCACGGCTCCGGAATCGGTGCCGGCAGCGCCACACGCGTGAACGAGCCGGCGGCCAATCCCGCCTCACCGCTCGGCGAGGTGATCGCGCGGCTGTCGGCGCTGCATCCGGTCAAGATCGACCTCGGCCTCGACCGCATGCACCGCCTGCTGGCGCGGCTGAATCATCCCGAGCGCAAGCTGCCGCCGGTGATCCATGTTGCCGGCACCAACGGCAAGGGCTCGACCATCGCCTACTTGCGCGCGACGCTGGAAAGCGCGGGCTATCGCGTCCACGCCTTCACTTCTCCCTATCTGGTGCGAATCAATGAATGCTTCCGGCTCGGCCGGGCGGGTGGCGGTGTTCTCGTCAGCGACGACGAGTTGCAGGCAGCGCTCGAACGCTGCGAAGCAGCCAATGCCGGCGCGCCGCTCACGGTTTTCGAGAGCAAGACAGCGGCGGCCTTCTGCCTGTTCGCCGAGCATCCGGCCGATGCGGTGCTGCTGGAGGTAGGCCTCGGCGGTCGGCTCGATTCGACTAATGTCATTGACAAGCCGCTGGCAAGCGTGATCACGCCCGTCAGCATGGACCACATGGATTTCCTTGGCGACACGCTTGCCTCGATCGCCGGCGAAAAGGCCGGCATCATCAAGCGCGGCGCGCCCGTGGTCTGCGCCGAACAGGCCGACGAGGCGATGGCCGTTATCGAGGCGCAGGCGCAACGGATGCGGGCGCCGCTGTTCGCCGCCAATCAGCAATGGCATGTCGGCGTCGAGCGCGGACGTCTCGTCTATCAGGATGATCGCGGGTTGATGGATCTTGCCGCGCCCAAATTGTTCGGCCGGCACCAGTTCGACAATGCCGGGCTTGCGATAGCGACCCTGCGCGCGACGGATGCGTTCAGGATCAGCCACGCCGCCTTCGAGGCCGGCATCATCGGCGCCGAATGGCCGGCGCGGATGCAGCGGCTTTCGTCGGGGCGGCTGATCGGGGAGGCGCCCGCCGGCTCCGAAATCTGGCTCGACGGCGGCCACAATGCCGAAGGCGGCCGCGTCGCCGCAGCCGCGCTTGGTGATCTCGAGGAGCGCGTGCCGCGACAGCTCGTGATCATCGCGGGCATGATGGCCAACAAGGATGCCGGCGGCTTCCTCGCCAATTTTGCCGGGCAAACGCGCCACATCATCGCTGTACCCATTCCCGATATCGACAATGCGATGCCGCCGGAACGGCTCGCCGACGCCGTGCGCCAGCTCGGCATGCGCGTCGAGATCGCCGACGGTGTCGAGGCGGCGCTGCGCTCGCTGGCGAGACTCGCCTATGAGACGCCGCCGCGCATTCTGGTCACAGGCTCTCTCTATCTCGCCGGCCATGTGCTGGCGCTGAACGGCACGCCGCCGGGCTAACGCAAGAGCTTCATTGGATCGGCGGCCTTCTGCTTGAGTTGATCGAGCCTGCACTGCTTCGGCGCCTTGTCCGGGCGCCAGCGCAAGATGGATGTGCCGTGGCGAAAGCGCTCGCCGCTGAAATGGTCGTAGCAGACCTCGATCACGAGCCTGGGTTTCAGCGGGCACCATTGTGCCGACCGTTCGGTGCTCCAGCGGCTCGGACCGCCCGGCGCATTGCCGGTGAAGCCGGGCGGCTCGATCAGGGCCTCGAGCTTCGCCGTCAGCGCCGCCTTCTCCGGCCGCTTGATCGCGGAGGTAAAGCCGACATGGTGCAAGAGACCCTTGCTATCGTAGAGGCCAAGCAGCAGGGAGCCGACGACCTTCCTGCCGCCGAGCTTGTTGCTCGCATAGCGGAAGCCGCCGATCACGCAATCGGCGCTGCGGAACCTCTTGATCTTCTGCATGCCGTCGCGATTGCCGGCCTGGTACGGCAGGTCGAGCCGCTTGGCGATCACGCCGTCCGAGCCGC
>JAEZEU010000123.1 GCA_023432885.1 Pseudomonadota bacterium
GGTCTCGCGGCGACGCGAAGAGCTTTTTGCTAAACCTCCGAAGCCTCCAGCAATGCCCTGCTGGAGGCTTTTCGGTTTTGATGGCCTGCGGGGTAGCTGCTGCATCCCATGCCCGGCCGGGATCCCACGCGGAGTCTCGCGCAACGCGGTACGGCTTTGTGGCTGCCTCGGCGCAATGCTTTAGCCGGGCTACGAAGCCGGCAGCGCGAGCCGGCCTCATGCGACAAGAGCTGTGCGCTGGTGCTGCCGGACAGGATTGAACTGTCGACCTCTCCCTTACCAAGGGAGTGCTCTACCACTGAGCTACGGCAGCATGTGCCCGGAACAGAATCGGCTCTTTGGCCGCAGCGGGCGGCCGGTTCTTGCCACAAGGCCCCCCCACGCGCAAGCATGCGCGGCATAGAGGAGCCACGAAAATGGGCCGGAAGCTTCCGCTTTTTGCATGGGGGAGGTCATAGGCCCGGGTTCCGCTTCCTCTATCATCAATTGCTTCCCGGGCGATCGGCGCGCCATATTGCCGGGGACACCAGCGGCCATCGACCGAGAATCAATGAAGCAGGACGACAAAGACAAAGGCTCATCCCGGCAGGACCGGCTGAAGCTGGCGCTGCGCGAAAATCTCAAGCGGCGCAAATCGCAGGCGCGCGAACGAAGCGAATCCGGAACGTCTTCCGCCGGCGACAAGGTCTCCCCGGATGACGCCGGCGAGCAACAGAGGGGTTAGGCGACTTATATTCGACTCGTCATCTCACTATGATTTTCTAGATGAGTATGGTCCGCCGCCGTCGGCGGCCCAGACGTGCTCAGGCAGGCGGGCAGCAACATGACAGACCTTAGCACTGTGAGCCTGCCGCGTGGCGCCGCATCCTTCACGCGCTACGAGCAGACCTTTCCGACACTGACGCCGCACGAAATCGAGCGTATGCGCCGCTTCGGAGAAGTGCGCCGCTTCAGGCCCGGCGACGCGCTGTTCCAGGCCGGCAAGCCCGGCCCGGGCATGTTCGTGGTGCTGACAGGCAGCGTCGTCATAAGCCACCGCGACGGTCTCGGCCATGTCTCGCATATCATCGATCAAGGGCCCGGGCAGTTCATGGCCGAGATCGGCCAGCTCTCCGGCCGCCTCTCCCTGGTCGACGGCCATGCCGAGAGCGCGGTCGAGACGCTGGTGATCCCGCCGGAGAGCCTGCGCGCGCTGCTGGTCGCCGAGGCCGATCTCGGCGAACGCATCATGCGTGCGCTGATCCTGCGCCGCGTCAACCTCATTCAAGGTGGTTTCGGCGGGCCCCTGCTGATCGGCACGGAAGCGCTCGGCGACATGGCGCGTCTGCAGAACTTCCTGGCCCGCAACGGCCAGCCGCATCATCTGCTCGATCCCGCCGCCGACACTGATGCCGCAGATCTGGTCGCGCGCTACGTCGCCTCGCGCGCCGATCTGCCGCTGGTGGTCTGTCCCGACGGTACCGTGCTGAAAAATCCGTCGGAGACGTCGCTTGCGCTGGCGCTCGGCATGATCGGCACTCAAGCGCATGACAAGCTCTATGATGTCGCGGTGGTCGGCGGCGGCCCCGCGGGGCTCGCTACGGCCGTGTACGCGGCGTCGGAAGGGCTGTCGGTGGCGGTGCTGGACCAGCGCGCCTTCGGCGGTCAGGCCGGGGCCAGCATGCGCATCGAAAACTATCTCGGATTTCCCACCGGCATTTCCGGACAGGCGCTCGCGGGACGCGCCTTCACCCAGGCGCAGAAATTCGGCGCGGAAATCCTGATTCCGGTCGAGGTCAAGTCGCTCGATTGCGGCTACGGCGACGGCCTGTTCGCCCTTGCCACCGAATGCGGACAATTGCTGCGGGCGCGCTCGATCGTGGTGGCGAGCGGGGCGCGCTACCGCAGGCCGGACATCGAGAACCTCACCGCCTTCGAGGGCAAGGGCGTCTGGTACTGGGCCTCGCCCATCGAGGCAAAGCTCTGCGCCGGCCAGGACATCGTGCTGGTCGGCGGCGGCAATTCGGCGGGACAGGCCGCCGTCTTCCTCTCCGGCCACGCGCGAAAGATCTACATGATCATCCGCGGCGGAGGGCTCGGCGCCAGCATGTCGCGCTATTTGATCGAGCGGATCGAGGCGACGTCGAACATCGAGCCGATCTTCAACGCCGAGGTGGTCGGGCTCGACGGCCAGGACGATGGCAGCCTTGAGCGCGTGCGCTGGCGCAGCCGGCTGGCGCCTGGGGAGGACACGCTGGAGGCACGCAATCTGTTCCTGTTCGTCGGCGCCGAGCCCGCGACCGGCTGGCTCGACGGCTGCGGGGTCAAGCTCGACCGCGCGGGATTTGTGCTGACCGGCGTGCCCGCGGAGGGGAGCGCCAAGCGCACTGGCGCCCCGCTCGAGACCACGGTGCCGGGCGTGTTCGCGGTCGGTGACGTGCGCTCTGGCTCGGTCAAGCGGGTCGGCGGCGCGATCGGCGAGGGTGCACAAGTGGTGGCTGCGCTGCACGGATATCTCGCCGATGCGGCCAAACCGGCGCTCTGAAACAGGCGAGTAGTAGTGAAATGACCCCGAAAGCATGCAGCCACATCGCCGCCGTCAAAGGCGTCACGCCGAGTGCGCTCGGCTGCGAAGAATGTCTGAAGAGCGGCAGCCGCTGGCTGCATCTGCGCATCTGCAGGACTTGCGGCCATGTCGGCTGCTGCGACGATTCCCCCAACAAGCACGCTACCGCGCATTTCCACGCCACCGGCCATCCCGTGATCGAGGGCTACGATCCGCCGGAAGGCTGGGGATGGTGCTACGTCGACGAGGTGCTGTTCGATCTTTCTAGCCGAAAGACTCCGCACAACGGGCCGATCCCGCGCTATTACTGATTTTCTCCTCAACGAAGAAGAGGGAATCGGAATGCCGTGCGGCCTGAAAATTCACCGTAATGTCCTGGTGTTGCTGCTGATGGGATGGGCCGCTCTGACTGGTTGCCGCACGGCATCGGCGCAGGAGCCACAGGGCAGGTTTGCCGACGTCAACGGCGTGAAGCTTTACTATCTCATCGCCGGAAAAGGCGATCCCGTGGTTCTGCTGCATGGTTTCGCTGAAACCAGTCACATGTGGCGGCCGTTGATCGCAAGACTTTCCGAAAGACATACCGTCATTGCTCCCGACCTGCGCGGGTTCGGCAAGTCGTCCTCGCCGGAGGACGGGTACACCAAGAAAGCGATGGCGCAGGATATCCATGCGCTGGTCAAAAGCCTCAAATACGATCGTATCCGATTGGTCGGCCATGATATCGGACTGATGGTCGCTTACGCATATGCGGCGCAATATCCCGACGAAGTCAGCCGGCTGGTGCTGATGGAAGCGTTCCTGCCCGGCGTCGGCGACTGGAATAATGTCTTCCTGTTGCGCGATCTCTGGCATTTCCATTTCTTCGGCAAGACCCCGCTGGCGCTGGTCACTGGTCGCGAACGCATCTATCTTGAGCATTTCTGGAATGATTTTGCCGCCGATGCCACGAAGTCCGTTCCGGAGGCCGATCGGAAGTTCTATGCCGCCGAATATGCGAGGCCCGGTCATATGAAGGCCGGCATGGAGGTTTTCCGCGCATTTCCCAAAGATGCTGAGGAATTTGCCGATTTGGCCAAGACCAAGCTGTCGATGCCGCTTCTCGTGCTTTCCGGCGAAAAGGCCGGCGGCCCCTTTCTGATCGAGCAAGGCAGGATGGTGGCGACGGATGTCGAAGGCGTGCTGGTGAAGGGCCGCGGACATTGGTTGATGGAAGAGGCGCCGGCTGAAGTCATTCCGAAGCTTGTCGAATTTCTCAACCGGTAGGCTCTCTGCGGAGAAGAGAGCCGCAATTTGTGACAGCGTTGCAAAGAATTCGGGCGTCCCGATGCCGATAACTTCAATCAATGACAAGCGTCATACTATCGTTCCCTGCAGGGGCAAGCCGCTTTTTTTCCGCCGGCATATGGAAATTTATTTCCGCACGACGTAGCCTGAGCCGCCGGTCTCAAAGGGGAGCAAGCTACATGAGTGCGCTCGTTCTGATCCATGTGGTGATCAGCCTTATCGCCGTCGTCGCCGGCCTCGTTGTGATGTTCAGGATGCTAGGCTCCGATAGCACACCTGGCCTGACCGCGGTCTTCCTGCTGACCACGATCCTGACCAGTGCCACCGGCTTCATCATCCCGCCCTTCCTGCAAGACAAATTCCTGCCTTCGCATGCGATTGGCCTGCTGTCGCTGGTGCTGCTCGCGATCGCATGCTTCGCGCTCTACGGCCAGAATCTCTCCGGCAAGTGGCGCTGGATCTATGTGGTGACCGCGTTGGTCTCGCTGTATCTCAACACCTTCGTGCTTGTGATCCAGTCGTTCCTGAAGATACCGGCGCTGAGCGCGCTCGCGCCCGGCAATCCGCCGTCGGGACCTGTGTTCGGCGTGATGCAGCTCGTCGTGCTGGCATTCTTCGCCTTCATGACCTCCCGCGCCGTCAGGCAATTCCGTCCGGCCTGACCCGCGTTGACCGCCAATGAGACGCGCGGCGCAGCACCAGCGCCGGCATTCGTCTTCACCAAGGAGAAAATCCCATGCCCACCATCACGACAAAGGACGGTGTCGACATTTTCTACAAGGACTGGGGCAAGGGACAGCCGATCGTATTCAGCCATGGCTGGCCGCTGTCGTCGGACGATTGGGACACGCAGATGCTGTTCTTCCTGCACAACGGCTTTCGTGTCATCGCCCATGACCGCCGCGGCCACGGCCGGTCGAGCCAGGTAGCCGACGGCCACGACATGGATCACTATGCCGACGATCTTGCCGCCCTCACGGCTCATCTCGATCTAAAGGACGCCGTGCATGTCGGCCATTCCACCGGCGGCGGGGAGGTGGTGCGTTACATCGCCCGCCACGGCGAGAGCCGGGTGGCGAAGGCGGCGATCATCGCAGCAGTCCCGCCCTTGATGGTGCAGACGCCGGCCAATCCCGGTGGCCTGCCCAAATCGGTGTTCGACGATTTGCAGGCACAGCTCGCGGCCAACCGTTCGGAGTTCTACCGTGCGCTGCCGTCCGGTCCCTTCTATGGCTTTAACCGGCCCGGCGCGAAATCCTCCGAAGCTATGATCGCGAACTGGTGGCGGCAGGGAATGATGGGCGGGGCGAAAGCGCATTATGACGGCATCGTGGCCTTCTCGCAGACCGACTTCACTGAGGACCTCAAGAAGATCAATGTGCCGGTGCTGGTCATGCACGGCGATGACGACCAGATCGTGCCCTATGCCGACTCCGCGCCGCTGTCGGCCAAGCTTCTGAAGAACGGAACCCTGAAGACCTACAAGGGCTTTCCCCACGGTATGCCGACCACGCAAGCCCCGACCATCAACGCCGACCTCCTGGCCTACATCAGGGGCTGACGTCTCGCCGGCGCGCCGGCAGGAGGAGGCAGGAGGGGGGAACCCGGCCTTGCATCGGCGCTCCGGCAGCCACATCTGGAGCGTGCTATGAACGCTCCGCTCAAACTGATCGCCCTCGATCCCGACGACCTCGCTGTGGTCTCGGCCCATGTGCAGGACGCCCGCGTCCAGACCTCGGATATCATATGGCGGCAGGGCGAAAAGCGGCTGGTGATCGGGCTGCACCGCCTGGATTGGGAGCAGACGTTCGCCGGCGAGACCTCGCCGCGCCGGCTGATCGCAGCGCTGCGGTTCGATCGCGTGCTGGCCTGCAAGTCGCGCAACATCGATCCGGCCGCGACGGAGGTCCCCCTTGAACTGGTTGGCATCGAGTTCTGTCCCGGCGAAGCCCCCGGCGGATGCGCCTTGCTGCTGTTCAGCCATGGCGGTGCGCTCAGGCTCGACGTCGAATGCCTGGAATGCGAGCTGACCGATCTCGGGCCAGATGATCTGGGGACGGGCAATGGATACGACCGGACGACATCCTGAACCTCGTCCCGGCGGAAGCCCGGGGCCCTACCTGCGTGATGCGTCGATTTGAGGCGTGGCCGACGCCCTTAAATAACCACCGCTTGTGGTTATAGGCCCCGGCCTTCGCCGGGCGACCACGGATTTGAGCCCAAGGGTTGACGGCACCACCCCGGCCGCGCCATTGAGCAGGTGGCCGAAAAATCCCCCTGGAAAGCCAGAATGCCCGTCCGTCTCGACCGCAACAGCGCCGATTTCGACCAGCGATTCGCCGCCTTTCTGGCCGCCAAGCGCGAGGTTTCGGCCGACGTGGAGAAGGCGACGCGCGCCATCGTCGACGACGTCGCCGCCCGCGGGGATGCCGCGCTGATCGAGGCGACGAAAAGATTCGACCGACTCGACATCGACGCCGCGGGCCTGCGCGTCACCGCGGCCGAGATCGACGCTGCCGTGAAGGCGTGCGACCCGAAAACGGTCGATGCGCTGGCGCTTGCGCGCGACCGTATCGAGACGTTCCACCGCCGCCAGATGCCGAAGGACGAGCGCTTTGCCGATCCGCTCGGCGTCGAGCTCGGCTGGCGCTGGAGCGCGGTCGACGCCGTCGGCCTTTATGTGCCCGGCGGCACCGCGGCCTATCCGTCCTCCGTGCTGATGAACGCGGTACCGGCCAGGGTGGCCGGCGTGCCGCGCGTGGTGATGGTGGTGCCGGCCCCGGACGGCAAGCTCAATCCGCTGGTGCTCGCGGCAGCTCATCTCGGCGGCGTCAGCGAGATCTACCGCGTCGGCGGCGCGCAGGCCGTGGCCGCGCTCGCCTACGGCACCGCGACCATTGCACCGGTGGCAAAGATCGTCGGCCCCGGCAACGCCTATGTGGCTGCCGCCAAGCGCCTCGTGTTCGGCAAGGTTGGCATCGACATGATCGCCGGTCCCTCCGAGGTGCTCGTGATCGCCGACGACACCGGCAATGCCGACTGGATCGCCGCTGATCTTCTGGCGCAGGCGGAGCATGACGCCAGCGCACAGTCGATCCTGATCACCGACAGCGCGCGCCTTGCCGCCGACGTCGAACGCGCCGTGGAGGCGCAGCTCGAGACCCTGCCGCGCGCCGCAATCGCGCGTGCCTCGTGGGACGATTTTGGCGCCGTCATCATGGTCGGCAATCTCGATGCTGCCGCCGATCTCGCCAACGCCATCGCCGCCGAGCATCTCGAGATCATGACCGCGGATGCGGAAGCGCTGTCGAAAAAGGTCCGCAATGCCGGCGCGATTTTTCTCGGCCCGCACACGCCCGAAGCCATCGGGGACTATGTCGGCGGCTCCAACCATGTGCTGCCGACCGCGCGCTCGGCTCGCTTCTCCTCGGGCCTCGGCGTGCTCGACTTCATGAAGCGCACCTCGATCCTGAAATGCGGTCCCGACCAGCTTCGCGCGCTCGGACCTGCCGCAATGACGCTCGGCAAGGCCGAGGGCCTCGACGCCCATGCACGCTCCGTCGGATTGCGGCTCAACCTGCCATGACCAGCAAGCCCGCCGATCCGGATGCCAATAATCGCATCGTGGCGGTGACGCTCGACGAAGAGTCGATCGGCCGCTCCGGGCCCGACATCGAGCATGAGCGCGCGATCGCGATCTACGACCTGATCGAGCAGAACCTGTTCGCGCCGGAGGGCGCACCGGAAGGGCCGTACACGCTGCACATCGCGATTACAGGCAACCGCCTGATGTTCGACATACGCCACGAGAGCGGAACGCCTGTCGTGGCGCATCTGTTGTCGCTGACGCCGTTCCGGCGGATCGTGAAGGACTACTTCATGATCTGCGACAGCTACTATCAGGCGATCCGCACCGCGACGCCGGACAAGATCGAGGCTATCGACATGGGCCGCCGCGGCATCCATGACGAGGGTTCGCGCACGCTGCAGGAGCGGCTGAAAGGCAAGGTGCGGGTCGACTTCGAAACCGCGCGCCGGCTCTTCACGCTGATCTGCGTCCTTCACTGGAAAGGATAGCGCATGGCCCGGAAAAGCGTGCCGCGGCTTTCCGCCAAGGCGATGCGCCAAACGAAAGACTCGCGCATGGCCCGGAAAAGTGTGCAGCGGTTTTCCGCCAAGGCCATGCGCCAAACGAAAGACTCCTGACCGTGGTCGCGCTGCCGCGCGCGAAGAACCCGCAGGCCGTGCTGTTCGCCTGCGGCCAGAACAGCGTGCGCTCGCCGATGGCCGAAAGCCTGCTGAAGCAGATGTTTCCTCAAGGCCTTTACGTGAAATCGGCAGGGGTGAAGAAGGGCGAGCTCGATCCCTTCGCGGTGGCCGTGATGGCCGAACTCGGGCAAGACATCTCCAGCCACAAGCCGATGACCTTCGAGGAGCTGGACGACTGGGAGGGGCTCAATTTCGACCTCATCATCACGCTGTCGCCCGAGGCGCATCACAAGGCCCTCGATCTGACGCGAACGCTGGCCGCCGATGTCGAATACTGGCCGAC
>JAEZEU010000282.1 GCA_023432885.1 Pseudomonadota bacterium
GACGATGTCATTGGGGAATACGGCGACGCCACCGCAGCCGATCGGCTCGCCCCAGCCGACGAAGGTAAGGCCCGCAACCGACGGCGGCGCGGCATAGCCGTTGCACCAGACTGGAAGGTTGGTCCCCATCACGCCTTCGAGGTCGCGCACCACGCCGTCGGTGATCAGCGCGGTAACGCCGCGCTTGACCATGCGAGCGCAAAGGATGTCGCCGAAGATGCCGGCATCGCTGACACCCATCGCGTCGACGACGGCAATGCAGCCAGCAGGCATGGCTTCGATCGCGGTTCGCGTCGAGATCGGCGACGACCAGGACTCGGGTGTTGCGAGATCCTCGCGCGCAGGCACGAAGCGCAGCGTGAAGGCCTGGCCGACCAGCCGCTTCTGTCCGGGATGCAGCGGCTTGGTGCCCCGCATCCAGACGTTCCGCAGTCCTTTCTTGAGCAGAACGGTCGTGATGGTGGCGGTAGAGACATTGGAAAGTGTTGCGATCTGCTCGTGGGACAGGGACATCGAAAAGACAGGCTCCGGTGGGAGGAGGTTGCAGCGGCTGCATCTTGCGGGGAAGCCGGCTTGCGTCAAGGGCGCAGCGATCAACCCTGCTTATCACTGACACACTGTTTAATTTATTGAAGTTGCAACAACTTTTTCACAGGTGAATTCCACTTCGCCGCGAAAGGCGCTAGCCTGCGAGCGAGAATCCGAAGAATGCCATGGCCGCAACCAGCACCCTTCCCCGCCTCCTGCCGAGCGGCGACTGCGCCGTCACGGTGGAGTATTCGCGCGACATCGACGATGGCGCGAACCGCAGCGTGCTTGCGCTCGACCGCGCCCTCGCACGGGCGCCGATCGCAGGTGTGACGGAGGCGGTACCTACCTATCGCTCGCTGCTGGTGCATTACGATCCCGTCCAGATCGATTATGACACGCTAAGCCAGAGACTGCTTGCGCTCGCAAACTCGCCCGCCGAGGCAGCCGCAAGCGCGCGGCACTGGCGCATTCCCGTGGCCTATGGTGGCGAGCACGGTATCGATCTCGAAGACGTTGCGAAATCGCTCGATACCACGCCTGATGAAATCGTGGCGCGGCATGTCGCTGGCAATTATCGCGTGGCGATGATCGGCTTCACGCCCGGCTGGTCGTATCTGAGCGGGCTCGACAAATCGCTGCATATGCCGCGGCGGCAGAACCCGCGGCTGTTGACCCCGGCGGGCACGATCTCCGTCGGCGGCGTACAGACCGGCGTACAGTGCCTTGCCGGGCCGAGCGGCTGGCACCTGCTCGGCCGCACACCGGTGCGCACCTACCAATTACACCGCGATCCCACCTTCCTGCTCGAACCCGGTGATTGCGTTACATTTTCCCGCGTCGACGCGAAGACCTTTGCGGAGCAGGAGCGCGCCGCGGAAGCGGGTGAAATTGTCGCCGAGTTGGTCGCCTGATGCCGAAACTCGTCGTCAGTTCCATCGGCCCTGCGAGTTCTGTCCAAGACGGCGGACGTCCGGGGTCGCAGCGCTATGGTCTGGTGCCCAGCGGCGCGATCGACCGCCTCTCTTTGGCGGCGGCCAACACGCTCGTCGGAAACGCGCCGTTTGCAGCAGCCATTGAGATCGGCCCGTTCGGCGCCGCCTTCACGGCGCATGGCGGCCCGGTTCGTGTGGCACTTGCGGGCGCACGGCGCAGCGCCGACATTGCCAAGCAACCAGTTGCGCTCGACGGCTCGATGACGCTTGCCGATGGCGAGACGTTGACGACAGGTTTTGCACGCAACGGCTCCTTCAGCTACCTCGCGATCGAAGGCGGCATTTCGGGCGAGCCGATGTTCGGCAGTCTCTCCGTGAATGCGCGTGCCGGTCTCGGCACCCCCTACCCGCGTCCGCTGCAGGCGGGCGACGAATTGCAGGTCGCCGCCGCGAGCGGCGCACCGGATTGCCGTATCGAATTGCCGGCCGGCGCCGATGACCCGCTCCGCATCCTGTTCGGGCCGCAGGACGATGAGTTCTCGGACGAGGCGAAGGCGCTACTCATCGGCGGCGACTGGAAAATCTCTGCAACAAGCGACCGCATGGGCTATCGCCTCGAAGGCCCCGTCATCAAGCATCTGCACGGCCACAACATCGTTTCGGACGGCACCGTGAACGGCAGCATCCAGGTGCCCGGCAATGGCCAGCCGATCGTGCTGATGCCCGACCGCGGCACCACCGGCGGCTATCCCAAGATCGCTACCGTGATCTCGACCGATTTCGGCCGCTTTGCCCAGATTTCCGCCGGCCGAAGTTTTCGCTTTCGTGCCGTCAGCATGGCAGAGGCGCAGGCCGAGGCGAGAAAATTCGCCCAACTCATACGTACCCTGCCCGATCGGCTCCGCGCGGATGGCGCCGAATTCAACATCGGGGCCCTGGCCGATGCTAACGTGGCGGGCCACGCGGTAAGCGCGGTCGATGCCGGAACGTGGCATCACCACGCCTGGACGGAAAGCGAGCAAACTCCATGAAAACAGTCGATCTGAACTGCGATCTCGGCGAGGGTTTTGGCGCCTGGGAAATGGGCAATGACGCCGCCATGATCGAGCTTGCGACTTCGGTCAATGTCGCCTGCGGTTTCCATGCCGGCGACCCCGACATCATGCGCCGCACGGTGGAGCTTGCGAAGGCGCGCGGCGTCGGCGTCGGGGCGCATCCGGGCTATCGCGACCTGCACGGCTTTGGTCGGCGTCCGGTGCCGGGCCTGACGTCACGGGAGATCGAGAACCTCGTCGCCTATCAGATCGGCGCCCTGCAGGCGATCGCGACCGCGGCCGGTTACAAGGTTACCCACGTCAAGGCGCATGGCGCGATTTCCAACGTCGCCTGCGAGGACGACATGACCGCGAAGGCGATCGCCGATGGCATCAAGGCCGTGGATCCCAACTTGATCTTCGTCGTGCTTGCCAATTCAAAGCTGGTGAAGGCCGGTGAGGACGCAAACCTGCCGATGGTGCACGAAGTCTTTGCCGACCGCGCCTACGAGGACAACGGCATGCTGGTCTCGCGCAAGAAGCCGGGCGCCGTGCTGCACGATGCCAAGGCGATCGCCGATCGCGTGGTGCGGATGGTGCAGGACGGCGCTGTCGTGTCCGTCACCGGAAAGGTCATCAAGATGCGCACCGACACCGTCTGCATCCACGGCGACACGCCGGGCGCCGTCGAGATCGCGCGTGGCGTGCGCGCGGCGCTGAAGGCCGCCGGAATTGAAGTTGCGCCATTCAGGAAGCCGAACTGAATCCGGCGGCTGACGCGCCGCGCCACGGCTCCCCGTTCTCAATATCCTATTGCTGCCCCATCGCTACGCGGATCGGAGCCGCCGCTCAACATGCGGTTCTCCGATCCGATCGCAATTCCGTGCGCATGACCGGCCTGCTCGTTCCACGCGCCCCAGCGATGGATGGAGTGGCCGCGCCGTTCAAGCGCCTCGATGGTGCCGGCAGGAAAACGGCTTTCCATGTAGAGCGTGTCGCGCGCCTCGCCTAATCCAAAGCGGCCGGACAGAAAACGGGGCTGCTCGAGGGCCTCCTGGATGTCGAGGCCGCAATCGATCATCGCTGTATAAAGCTGAAGCTGAATTTGCGGCTGGCCATCCGCGCCCATGCAGCCGAGCACCGCCCACAGCTTGCCGTTTCGCTTCGCCATGGAGGCGATCAGCGTATGCAGCGGGACTTTGCCGGGCGCGAGGCAATTGGGGTGATCCGGATCGAGCGAGAAGTAGGCGCTGCGGTTCTGCAGGATCACGCCGGTATTTCCAGCCACGACGCATGATCCAAACGCGCCATAGAGGCTCTGGATCAGCGAGGCGGCGTTGCCCTGACGGTCGACGGCGGCAACGTAAACGGTATCGCCGGACAGGCTGCCCCAGGACGGCACCTGGTCCCAGCGCAGCGCCTCGCGGGTATTGATCAGCCCCCGCCGTCTCGCCGCGTATTCGGGGGAGATCAGCCGCTCTATGGGGATCCTGGCGAAAGCGGGATCGGCGAGCAGAGCGTCGCGGTCGTGATAGGCAATCTGCTTGGCTTGCACCAGCAAATGCAGCCGGTCCGGACCAAGCATGTCCATCGCGCTGATGTCGAACGGCTCCAGCAGATTGAGCATTTCGATCACGGTGAAGCCTTGCGTCGGCGGGGGCGTGTTGAAGATCGCCACGTCGCGATAGCGGCCGACCAGCGGCTCACCCCAGGCGGCCCCCTGTTGCGCAAGATCGGCCAGATCGAAAAAGCCGCCCTGCTCCCGCGAGAAACGCGCCATCTCCGTGGCGACAGGCCCTTCATAGAAGCCGGCGCGTCCACCCTCCGCAATGGCCTGCAGGGTGTTTGCGAGGCTCGGATTGGTGAGCTTTGATCCTGCCTGGGGTACCGCGCCGCCAGGCAGCAACAGCGCAGCGGTTTGGGGATGCTTGACGAGTTCGTCCCGCATCATGCCGATGAAGGCGGCCAGACGCGCGGTTACCGGAAAGCCCTCGCGCGCGTATCCGATCGCGGGCTCAAGCACGCGAGCGAGTTGCAGGCGGCCATGGGCCTGATGCGCTGCAGTCCAGCTTGCGACCGCGCCCGGCACCGTCAGCGTAGCCGGAATGATCCCCTGCAACGGGATTTCGCCAAGTCCCCGCTGCTCAAGCGCTGCCGGCGATGCACTGGCCGCCGCCTTGCCGCCACCGCTGAGGTAGCTGATTTCCTCGCTCGCGCCGTCATGGATAAGCCAGAAGGCATCGCCGCCAATGCCGGTCATATGGGGATAGACCACCGCCAGCACGGCGCTCGCCGCGATGGCAGCATCGATCGCGGAGCCTCCGGCGCGGAGTGTGTCGACGCCGGCTGAGGAAGCCAGCGAATGCGGCGATGTCACCATGCCGTGCGGCGCCAGCGTTGCCGGCCGACCGGTCTTGATCTCCAACGGCATCCGGTTTTCTTTCGCGCGGCGCTTCAGCCCCTGGCGCGGCGGATCATGTAGTTGTCGTAGGTGGATTCACAGACCTGCTGCCACTGATATTGTTCGTTGCGGAACGCGGTCACGGAGTCGTAGAGCTTCTTGAATTTTTCGTTCTTCGCCGAAACTTCCGTGAACAGCTCTGTGGTCGCCTTGTAGGAGGCGTCCAAAATATCCGGCGAGAACGGTCGCAGCTGCGCGCCGGCCGCGACCAGCCGTTTGATCGCCTGCGCGTTGCGCGTGTCGTATTTGGCGGTCAGGTCGGCTGCGACCTGTCCGCACGCGATGGTGATCATGTCCTGGTAGAGTTTCGGGAGCTCAGCCCATTTCGCGTTATTGATATACAGGAAGCCGTTGGCGCATCCCTCCCACCAGCCGGGATAGTAGTAATAGGGCGCGACTTTCAGGAAGCCGAGCTTCTCGTCGTCATAGGGGCCAATCCATTCGGCCGCATCGATCGTGCCCTTTTCCAGCGCGGGATAGATGTCACCCGGTGGGATCTGCTGCGGCACGACGCCGAGCCGGCTCAAAACCTGTCCCGCGATGCCGCCGACGCGGAATTTGAGCCCCTTCAGGTCGTCGAGCGTCTTTATCTCTTTGCGGAACCAGCCGCCCATCTGTGCCGTGGTATTGCCGAACGGGATGGCGCGGATGCCGAAGGGCTGATGGAGGAGTTCGTTCAGCAGATCGAGCCCGCCGCCATAGGCAAGCCACGCATTCATCTGCCGCGTGTTGAGGCCGAAGGGAACGGCAGTGCCGAAGGCAAACGCCAGATCCTTGCCGATGTAGTAGTACGACGCGCTGTTGCCCATCTCGACCGTGCTGTTGGCCACCGCATCGAACACTTGGAAGGCCGGCACGATCTCGCCGGGGCCGTACACACTGATCTGGAATTTGTTCTCGGAGAGATCCGCGATCGCCTTGCTGAACATGTCGCATGCGCCATAGAGCGTATCGAGGGTTTTCGGAAACGACGTGGTTAGCCGCCATTTCAGCGTTGGCGCCGGCTGGGCAATGGCAGGCGCGGCTATCGCCGTCGATGCGGCGGCAAGGCCGGCGCCCTTGAGAAGCGTTCTGCGATCCATGGTGATACTCCCCTTGCTGTATTTTTTTTGTTGGATAACGAATATCGCCTCAGGCGCAGCACGACCCCTGCGCCCGATCGTCACGGCTCGCGTCATTGCGCTCCGGCGGCAAATCCATCGCCGGATTTTCGGCGAAGAAGCCGTTCGGCTTCAGTGAGAATCCGACATACTCCACCGGCATGACCGGAAAATCCTCGGGCCGGCAGACATGCGTAACGCCGAAGGTGTGCCAGACGACGATGTCCTCGTTCTCGATCGAACGGTTCTGCGCGATGTATCTGGGCAGCCCGTCGCCGCCGGCATGCTGGTTGGGGAATTCGCCGCTGGCGTAGCGTTCCTCGGGAGCATAGCGCGTCACCCAAATGTGCCTGGTCGCAAAGCCGCCGCGCGCAGTCATGTAGCAGCTTTCGTGCGCGAGCATCACAGGCGCGGCGTGCGCGATGAGCTTGTATCCGGTCGGGCCGCCAACACTGTTCTTTTGATTGTCGTTGATGATCTTCCAGTAGCGGCCGGTGCGGCCGTCGGCCTCACGGGCCGCCTCGCTCTCGCGCAGCAGCGTCCGCGAGGTGGTGTCGAACACATTTCCGTAAGGGTTGTCCGCGCCGAGCGGGCGTGGCCTGAACTCGAGTTCGGTGACGCTGTTGCGTTCGCCGTCCACCATCATGTGCAGACGCGCGTTGAAGAAGTGCTGGTGGGTCGGACCGCCCAGCCCTTCCGCCACCATGCCGCCCCAGGGATAGGCCTGTCCCGGCGCCACTGCCGCCGTCTGGATAATTCCGGTCAGCTTGACCTCGAGCTGGATCGAGCCGTCCTGATAGAAGTACCAATAGAAGCCGTAGTCGTAATTTCCGACGGTGGTGAAGAAGGAAATGACGAGGCGCCGGGAGCGCCGCACCTCGAAGGTGTCGTTGCGGAACTCATAGTGCTTCCACAGGATGCCGTAATCCTCCTCATGGAGACAGATCGCGTTCTGCATGATCGCTGGCTTGCCGTAATCGTCCGCGACCGGAACATCGAAGTAGTGGATATGGCCGAGGCAGTCGCAGCCCAGCGCCAGCGCATTGGCAAGCTTGCCCAAGCCATACTCGCCGGCATCGAATGCGCACTTCCAGAAGTGATTTGCCGTGGGGTCTGCATAGGGCACGATCATGTCGCTGACGCTGGCCCGATAGATGATCGGCCGCTCGCGCTCCCCGTCGCGGAAGCTGATCTGATGCAGCACCAGCCCCTCCCGCGCGGTCCATCCGACGCGAAAAGACCAATTCTGCCAGCTCACCTTCCAGCCATCGACGGAAAAGCTCGGCCCTTCCTTCTGGACGATGTCGAGGGGCCTGACGTCCTTTCGCATCGCCGGGATCGACGCCCGGTCGTAATTCCGACATCTCCTGGGAATGGGGACGACATCCGGCTCGTCGACGAGCTGTACGACCCGGTTCTCGATCAGATCGACCAGCGCCACCACCCCTTCGATCGGATGGGCATAGCCGTTGTCCTTGGCGTCCTTGCGCCAGTACGAAACCGCGCTGACCAACCGCCGCCCCTTCTCCACCTCGCGGTTGAAATAACCAGCCGAGAAGGGGTCGACCTGGACCAGCTCTATATCTGCATCGGACAGCCCGCGCCTCGTCATGGCGCGCCGCCAGCCGGCATCGGCCTTCACGATGTCGCCGACCTTGAACACTTCTTCGATTGTGATCGGCGGCTGGCCATAGGGATGGAGTTTCGTCGGATGTTCGCGCCACGCCGTCACCTCGCGCGATCCGAGGTCGACGGTTGCGACATGCGTTGCCCCGGTCCTGCAATCAAACAGCGTCACGGCGGCGCGGCGCGGCAGTTCGACGCCCGGCTTCCAGGCCAGAACGTCGGCCTTGCCGGGCTCTTCCAGCTGGACATGCGTGAAACGGGTATCGGGGCCAAGCGCCTTGGACGTCCGCAATAATTCCGCAGCCAGCGCCACCTCGTCTTCTCTCAGGGGATCGAGGGGGTGGGCCAGCTTGGTGTCGGCAAGATCTTGCGTCGGCCTCATGTTCGCTTCCGGCTCCTTAAGCCGCTGCAGGCTAGGCCTGTTCGGCCAGTCCGTCTTGAACGAGGCTGCCAGCTTTTCGGTCTTGCCAGGGCGACCGGCTTTGAGCGACCGTGAGCCAGTTCCAGGGGAAGATCCGTCCATGAGGCCGATCGCCGTTTCGACAGATCGTATTCGCCCGGCCGAACGCCATGCGTTCTGGACCGAGGCGATCTGCCGGTCGTTTGCCAATGTCGAGACAAGGCCGCTCGGATCGGCAACTGTCAGCGGGCGCTTTGAATTCGTCGAGATCGGCGAAGCCAAGCTGGTCCATTTCGACAGCAGCCCGCAATGCTACAGCCGCGATGCCCGGATGGTGAGCAAGGCCGGCTCGGACGAATTCATGTTCGACTTCCAGCGGCGCGGGCGAAGCTCGATGGTGCAAGCGGGAAGCGAGAGCACGATCGAACCTGGTTTCGGCGTGCTTTACGACGCCCGGCGGCCATTCGAGGACAGGCTATATGGGCCCGAGCAGCGCTCCGAAGTGTTCATCGCAACGGTGCCTGCCGCCGCCCTGTTGCGGCTCGTGCCGGAGGCCGAACGGCTATGCGCAAGACCGATTCCCTTGTCGGGAACGGTGGCCCGCTCGATCGCCGCGCTGGTCCGCAATGCGGTGGTGACCTCCGATTGTTGTCCGGCGGGAGCAGAAGTGGACGTCGTCGCGTGCCTTGCGGCCATCCTGCGGCTCGCCACGGGCGCGTCTCATGGGCTTGGCCGCAACGCCCTGTTCGCCCCGCTCGATGCCTATCTGCGCGCAAACATCGTTACTCTGCGCCCGGTCCGCGCGATTGCCGCCGAGTTTGCCTTTTCGGAGCGGACACTGCACCGCATATTTTCGGATCGCGGCACGACGATCGAGCGTCATGTGCTGCAGTTGCGCGTGGAGCGCTTCAAAGCCCTGCTCAGGCAGGGCAGTCTTCAGGCAACCCCTATTGCCGCTTTGGCCGCGCAGTGCGGGTTTGCCGACGCCGCCCACGCGACGAGGACCTTCAGAAACTCGTTCGGAAAGACCCCGCGCGAATTTCGCGGGAACACGACCCCTAAGGAGCGCTAAAACGGATGCACTGACAACGTGCCAAATACGACGGCGGCGATAAGGGCCAGTGAGCTGTAGATCGCAACCGTCTGAAGCCCCCGCTCGATCATCGAGGACTGGGCACGCGCGCGAAACTGAAGGCGGGCTTCCGCCGGTACTTGGCGCATGATCGATCTCCAACGCAGCATGTGATATAAGAAGGACTGCCGGTCGGCGGATGCAATATGCGCGTGAAAATAGCGATAAGGACGCTTTCGCGGCCGCGGGTTCAGTGAAAGCCTTCTGCCGGGCATAGACGCGCGAGAATATTCTTCGACCGCATTTGCCGCGGATTGGACCTATTAGGAACCAGCCTTTGGTTCCAGCCCCCTCAAGCCTTGCGGTGCCTGATCGCGAAGGCGGCCAGATGGCCCGCAATATCATCGGGGTCGAACGGCGGGCCGGTGAAGGCTTCGAGCGTGTCGGGAGCCTTGGCGGGCTGTCCGCCACGTCCCAGCGCTGCGTCGTAGAGGTCCGGGCGGAAGACGCCCATGGCGGTTTTCAGCGCCTCTGCGCTGTAAGCGGTCTGCCCCCAACGCACCATCTGCGCATAGAGCCACGCGGCCTGCACAGGCTCGGGCCGAGCGGCCTCTTCCCGCCCCACCAGCAAGTACCGGCCGCTCTGGCGCATGGTGCCGTCGGGCGAGATCTTGAGCCGGCCATCCAGCGTGCGCTGGATTACCTCGGCGTCGACGCCGATGCGGTCTGCCTGCGCAAGAATCTGCGCAGCTTCGGCGCGGTTTTCCGGCTGCTCGATGAATTCGGCAGCGCGCGCCGCGGAGCGGATCAACGCCGCCAGCACGTCGGTGTTCTTGTCGGACCAGCTCTGCCTTACCGCCAGCACCTTCTCCGCCGCGCGGACCAGAATGTCGGACACGAAGTGCAGGATGTGGCCCACGCCGAGGTCGACCGCCACCGAATTCCAGGGCGCACCGACGCAGAACGCGTCGACCTGCCCGCTGGCAAGGCTGTCGACCATGTACGGCGGCGGCAGCACCACCAGCCTTACGTCCTCGTCGGGATCGACGCCGCCCGCCGCCATCCAGAACCGCAACTGGTAATTGTGGGTGGAGAACGGGAAGGTCATGCCGAAGGTCAGGGGCTCGGCGCCGCTCTTCCTTCGCCTGGCGACGACGCGGGCAAGCGCGGCTGCCGTAGCAGTTGGGTCCCACCGTTCGCCGTCAATCTCGGCCATGATCGCCGCATGCAGCGCCGGCGAGACCGTGATGGCATTGCCGTTCAGTCCGAGGTTGAAAGGCGCGGCGATGGGAACCTTGATGTGACCGAGCCCGAGCGTCGAGGCGATTGCCACCGGCGCCAGCAGATGGGCAGCATCGAACAGGCCGATATTGAGCTTGTCGCGGACGTTCGACCACGACACCTCCCGCACCAGGGTAACTTCGAGGCCCTCCTCCCTGGCAAAACCCTTGTCCACCGCGACGATCAAGGCGGCCGCGTCGACCAGCGGAATGAAGCCGATACGAAGGGGCGCGGTCATTTCAGCATCTCCGACGCGGTCAGGATCGACTGGGCGATCTCGCTTATTTTCTTCTTCTCGCGCATCGCGGTGGAGCGCAGCAGCACGTAGGCTTCTTCCTCGGTGAGCCCCTTCACCTTCATCAAAATGCCCTTGGCGCGATCGATCACCTTGCGGTCCTCGAGCGCGGATTTGGCGCGATCAAGCTCGTCCTGCAGCTTGGCGAAGGCGTTGAAGCGGGAAATGCAGAGGTCGAGGATCGGCTTGATTCGCTCCTTCTTCAGGCCGTCCACGATGTAGGCGGAGACGCCGGCCTCGACGGAGGCCTGGATCGAGGCGGCGTCGCTCTGGTCCACGAACATCGCGATCGGCCTGCGCACCGCCCGGCTCACCTGGAACATCTGTTCCAGCACGTCGCGGCTCGGATTTTCGAGATCGATCAGGATGACGTCGGGGTCGAGCGCAAAAATCTGCGCCAAGAGGCTCTGCATTTCACCGATGCGAACGACGCCGGTGAATCCGGCCTCCCGCAACCCCTCCTCCAGGATCGCGGCACGGATCGGGCTCTCGTCGACAATGACGATCTTGGGAGACGATTCGGCACTCATCGTTCACTCATAACCCGGCGAAGCATGCATATCCCACGCCAAAATCAGCTGCAAAGCCTTGTATTTGCGAGCAAATGGGACTAGCTCCAGCCGGTCAATCACGCAATTTGGATAATCATGCCAGAGGCCGGGGCGCCTAAAGTCAGCTTCGTTTCGCTTGGGTGTCCCAAGGCGCTGGTGGATTCCGAGCGGATCATCACGCGCCTGCGCGCCGAGGGATATGAGCTCGCGCGCAAGCATGACGGGGCCGATCTTGTCATCGTCAACACCTGCGGCTTTCTCGACAGTGCCAAGCAGGAATCGCTCTCTGCGATCGGCGAGGCGATGGCCGAGAACGGCAAGGTGATCGTCACCGGCTGCATGGGCGCCGAGCCCGAGCAGATCGAGGCGGCCTACCCTGGCGTGCTCTCGATCACGGGCCCGCAGCAATATGAGAGCGTGCTGGAGGCCGTACACCGCGCGGTGCCGCCGTCGCAC
Organism: Pseudomonadota bacterium; assembly: GCA_023432885.1. Taxonomy (GTDB): domain Bacteria; phylum Pseudomonadota; class Alphaproteobacteria; order Rhizobiales; family Xanthobacteraceae; genus Bradyrhizobium. Next base: position 11,740 of record JAEZEU010000282.1, read on the forward strand.
AATCCGCATGTCGACCTGGTGCCGCCGCAGGGCATCAAGCTGACACCGCGGCACTACGCCTATTTGAAGATTTCCGAAGGCTGCAACAACCGCTGCAGCTTCTGCATCATCCCGAAACTGCGCGGCGACCTGGTGTCGCGTCCGGCCAATGAAGTGCTGCGCGAGGCCGAGCGGCTGGTGAAGGCCGGCGTGAAAGAGCTGATGGTGATCTCGCAGGACACTTCGGCCTATGGCGTGGACATCAAATATGCCGCGAGCCAGTGGCAGGATCGCGAGGTCCGCGCAAAGTTCTTCGACCTGGCCAAAGAACTCGGCGAGCTCGGCGCCTGGGTGCGGCTGCAATATGTCTACCCTTACCCGCATGTCGATGAGGTCATCTCTCTAATGACCGAGGGCAAGGTGCTGCCGTATCTCGATATCCCTTTCCAGCATGCGAGCCCCGAAGTACTCAAGGCGATGAAGCGCCCGGCGGCGCAGGAGAAGACGCTCGCGCGGATCAAGGCATGGCGTGAGGCCTGCCCTGAATTGACGCTGCGCTCGACCTTCATCGTCGGCTTCCCCGGCGAGACCGATTCCGACTTCGCCTACCTGCTCGACTGGCTGGAGGAAGCGGAGATCGACCGCCTCGGCTGCTTCAAATATGAGCCCGTCGCCGGCGCGGCGTCGAACGCGATCGCCAACGCCGTACCCGATGAGGTCAAGCAGGAACGCTGGAACGCCCTGATGGCGCGCCAGCAGAAGATTTCCGCGCGCCGCCTGAAGCGCAAGGTCGGCACGCGGCAGCAGGTGATCGTCGATGAGGTCGGCCCCACCGTCGCCAAAGGCCGGTCAAAGGCCGACGCGCCGGAGATCGACGGAGCCGTCTACCTGTCGAGCCGCCGGCCGCTCAAGGTGGGCGAGATCGTCACCGCCAAAATCGAGCGCGCCGACCAATACGACCTGCACGGCACGGTTGCCGGCTTCTGACGAGCGAGCAAGATGCCGACGCCACTGCAAATCAAGATCTTCATGGACAGCCAGGCGAGTGTCATCGAAGAGCAGATCAATGCCTGGCTGGCGTCACAGACCTCGGTGAGCATTATCAAGACGGAAACGTCAGTCTCGGCCGCTGGCGGCAATCCCAGTGGCGCAAATAGCCCCTGGCTCGTCGTCACCATTTGGTACGAGCCGCCTCCGCCCGATCGCGAGCGCCCCGGCTTTCGAATTGCCTGACATCAGGCGACGCCAGCCAGCCGGCTCCCCATTACGCCCCTCACAGGCGCTGCGAGTGCGGGCAACTTGACAGAGCCCACCGTTCGACTGTATCAGCGCCGCCCATGAAGTTGAACCGGACCATCCGCCGCGCCGCCGACCGCCGTCGTACCCACGACGATGCGGGCGCGCGCCATGTCCGACGACAACGCTGAACAGCTAGATCAGCCAGGTTTTCGAGAAGGCCGCACCCGCAAGGTGCGGCCTTCTTGCGTTTCGGCCTGCCCTTTCACCGCAAACCCCAGGAGGAGATCGACATGACCCAGGCTACCCATTCGTTCGATGCGCTGATGGACATCACAGCGCGCCCGCGGGTCGTGTTCGTACGCGGCAAGGGCTGCCATCTCTGGGACGAAAGCGGCAAGCGCTATCTCGATTTCGTGCAGGGTTGGGCGGTGAACTGCCTCGGCCACTCGCCAGACGTCATTGCCGATGCGCTCGTCCTGCAATCGGCCACGTTGCTGACGCCGAGCCCCGCCTTCTACAACGCGCCGAGCCTGAAGCTTGCGAAAGCGCTGGTCGACAAGAGCTGCTTCGACCAGGTGTTCTTTGCCAATTCCGGCGCAGAGGCCAATGAGGGCGCGATCAAGCTCGCGCGCAAATACGGCTCGCTGCACAAGAACGGCGCTCATGAGATCATCACCTTCAAGGGCGGCTTTCATGGCCGGACACTCGCGACCATGTCGGCATCCGGCAAGAAGGCATTCGAGCCGCTGTTCGAGCCGAAGGTCGCCGGTTTCCGGAAGGCCAGGCTGAACGATCTGGACTCGGTGAAGGCGTTGATCACGAGCTCAACCGTGGCAGTGATGCTGGAGCCGATCCAGGGTGAAGCCGGTGTGTGGCCGGCAACCGATCAGTTCTTGCAGGAATTGCGTGCGTTGAC
>JAEZEU010000331.1 GCA_023432885.1 Pseudomonadota bacterium
GGCTCCGCGCGCTGGTCGATCAGGGCATCCTGGCGACCGCCCCCGCCTCTGACGGCAGCGCCTATCAGGAATACCGGCTGACGCCCAAAGGCCGCGGCGTATTTCCAATCCTGGTGGCATTGCGGCAGTGGAGCGAGGAGTTCGACGAACGACCAGAGGAGATCACGACTTTGCTGGTCGATCGCGAGAAGGGGAAGCCCGTGCGCAAGCTCGCCCTCTACTCGGAGGACGGGCGGCAGCTCGATGCGCGCGATACCGCGCTCAAGCCGAGGCGTGCGAAGCACTGGCGGCCGCTCCCCATCTGAGTTCGGCTCAGGACAGCCTCCGCTTGTTGCGGAGCCACTCCGCCGCTTCCAGCTGTGCCATGTCCAAGAGATGTCTCAGGGTTTCAAGACCGTGTCGCCGGGCGATTTTTGAAAGCTCGGCCGAGGTCGCGGCGATGAAGGCTGCAGCCTCCTGAGGGTCGCCTCCGCCATAGAGGTCCAATTCCGACAGCTGATCCCTCGAACCCCTGCGCCTTCGGCGACCCCCGATTCTGCTCAAAAATCCATCCCAGACGCTGTGCTCATCCCGACATACAGCACAACTATTGGGCGGTAAAATACAACTTTTGGTACGCGTATTCTTACGGGGTTGGACCCCCTTCAAAATCTGGCGATTTGACAGGGACCGCCTCACCACCCATGTTCGGGTCGAAACGGCCGGCCGCGAGTCTCGCGGAACCGGCCTGATGTTTTTCGAGTAAGTCGTTGGAATGACATGAATATCGTCATTGTCGAATCGCCGGCCAAGGCCAAGACGATCAACAAATATCTGGGCTCCTCCTACGAGGTCCTGGCGTCGTTTGGCCATGTCCGCGACCTCCCCGCCAAAAATGGATCGGTGGATCCTGAGGCCAATTTCCAGATGATCTGGGAGGTCGATCCCAAGGCCAACAGCCGGCTCAATGACATCGCCAAGGCCCTCAAGGGCGCCAACCGCCTGATCCTGGCTACCGACCCCGATCGCGAAGGCGAGGCCATTTCCTGGCACGTGCTCGAGGTGATGAAGGAGAAGCGTGCGCTCAAGGACCAGAAGATCGAGCGCGTGGTCTTCAATGCCATCACCAAGCAGGCGGTCACGGAGGCCATGAAGGCCCCGCGCCAGATCGACGGCGCGCTCGTCGACGCCTATATGGCGCGCCGCGCGCTGGACTATCTGGTCGGCTTCACCCTCTCCCCCGTGCTCTGGCGCAAGCTGCCCGGGGCGCGCTCGGCCGGCCGGGTGCAATCCGTGGCGCTCCGGCTGGTCTGCGACCGCGAGCTCGAGATCGAAAAGTTCGTGCCCAGGGAATACTGGTCACTGGTGGCGACCCTGACCACGCCGCGAGGCGAGGCCTTTGAGGCGCGCCTCGTCGGCGCCGACGGCAAGAAGATCCAGCGGCTCGACATCGGCTCGGGCGCGGAAGCCGAGGATTTCAGGAAGGCGATCGAGGCCGCCCTCTTCAAGGTCGTGAGCATCGAGGCGCGGCCTGCCCGCCGCAATCCGCAGGCCCCCTTCACGACCTCCACGCTGCAGCAGGAAGCAAGCCGAAAGCTCGGCTTTGCGCCGGCGCACACCATGCGCATCGCGCAACGGCTCTATGAGGGCATCGACATCGGCGGCGAGACCACCGGTCTCATTACTTATATGCGTACCGATGGCGTGCAGATCGATCCGTCCGCCATCACACAGGCGCGCAAGGTGATCGGCGAGGATTTTGGCAACGCCTACGTCCCGGAAGCGCCGCGGCAGTACCAGACCAAGGCCAAGAACGCGCAGGAAGCCCACGAGGCGATCCGCCCGACCGACCTGTCGCGCCGGCCCGCCGACATGCGCCGTAAGCTCGATAACGACCAGGCGCGTCTTTATGATCTGATCTGGACCCGCACCATCGCGAGCCAGATGGAGTCCGCCGAGCTCGAGCGAACTACTGTCGATATCGAGGCCAAGGCGGGCTCCCGCGTGCTGGAGCTGCGCGCGTCCGGCCAAGTCATCAAGTTCGACGGTTTCCTGGCGCTCTACCAGGAGGGCCGCGACGACGAGGAAGACGAGGATTCACGCCGCCTGCCCGCCATGAGCGAGGGCGAGCCGCTGAAACGCCAGAATCTCGCCGTCACGCAGCATTTCACCGAACCCCCGCCGCGCTTCTCCGAGGCCTCGCTGGTCAAGCGCATGGAAGAGCTCGGCATCGGCCGTCCCTCGACCTATGCCTCGATCCTGCAGGTGTTGAAGGACCGCGGCTACGTCAGGCTCGAGAAGAAGCGCCTGCACGGCGAGGACAAGGGCCGCGTCGTGGTCGCGTTCCTGGAGAATTTCTTCCGCCGATACGTTGAATACGACTTCACCGCCGATCTGGAAGAGCAGCTCGACCGCATCTCGAACAATGAGATCTCCTGGCAGCAGGTGCTCAAGGACTTTTGGAGCGGCTTCATTGGCGCTGTCGACGACATCAAGGATTTGCGCGTCGCCGAGGTGCTGGATGCCCTCGACGAGATGCTGGGTCCGCACATCTATCCACCTCGTGCGGAGGGCGGCGATCCCAGGCAGTGTCCGAGCTGCGGTACGGGCCGCCTCAATCTCAAGGCCGGCAAGTTCGGCGCCTTCGTCGGCTGCTCGAACTATCCGGAGTGTCGCTACACGCGGCCGCTTGCGGCCGATTCCGAAGCCAGCGCCGATCGCGTGCTTGGCAAGGATCCCGAGACCGACCGCGATGTAGTGGTGAAGGCCGGCCGCTTCGGGCCCTATATCCAGCTGGGCGAGCAGAAGGATTACGCCGAGGGTGAGAAACCCAAGCGCGCAGGCATTCCGAAGAATACTTCGCCCAGCGATGTCGATCTCGACCTTGCGCTGAAACTGCTGTCGCTGCCGCGCGAGATCGGAAAACATCCGGAAACCGGCCAGCCGATCACCGCCGGCCTCGGCCGTTTCGGGCCGTTCGTGAAGCACGAAAAGACCTATGCGAGCCTCGAGGCTGGCGACGACGTCTTCGGCATCGGCCTCAACCGCGCAGTAACGCTGATCGCCGAGAAAGTAGCCAAGGGGCCGAGCGGCCGCCGCTTCGGCGCCGATCCCGGCAAGCCGCTCGGCGATCACCCAAGCCTCGGCGCCGTCGCGTTGAAGAAGGGGCGCTACGGCCCCTATGTCACCGCGGGCGGCGTCAATGCTACCATCCCGAGCGATATCGAGCCGGATGCGATCACGCTCGCGCAGGCGACAGCGCTGATCGACGAGCGTGCGGCCAAGGGCGGCGGCAAGGCCAAGCGCACGGCCAAGAAGGCCGCGCCTTCAAAGACCAAGGCGAAGCCTGAGGCCGACGATGCCGCGGCCAAACCAGCCAAGAAGTCCGTCGCCAAGAAGGCCGCAGCCAAGCCGAAATCGGATGCGGCGAGCAAGGCGCGCGCGCCGGTCGCTCCCGCAGCCAAGACGTCGGCGTCGAAACCGCCGACGGCTGCAAAAACGCCCGCGAAAAAGAGCGCGGGCAAGGGACGCGGGTGAGCCGGCGGCGCGAGCAGGGCTTCCCGGGCCGCGACGCCATTCTCGCCTTCATCCGCGCCCATCCCGGTAAGGTCGGCACCCGCGAGATTGCGCGCGAGTTCGGACTGAAGAATGCCGACCGCGCCGAGCTGAAGCGCATCTTGCGCGAGCTTGCCGACGAAGGCTCCGTTGCAAGACGCCGCCGCAAGATGCACGAGCCGGCGGAATTGCCCCACACTGTGCTGGCCGACATCACCGGCCGCGACAGTGACGGTGAACTGCTCGCCTCGCCTACCGAATGGGACGAGGAGGAAAGCGGCACCGCGCCAAAGATCCGTGTCGTACTTCCCCGCCGGCCACAGCCCGGCGCCACCGCCGGCGTCGGCGACCGCGCGCTGCTGCGCGTCGAGAGGACGGACGAGACCGACGGCACGCCCTATCGCGGCCGCATCATCCGCGTCATCGCGCACGCGAAAGCGCGCGCGCTCGGAATTTTTCGCAAGAATCCCGACGGCAGCGGGCGCCTGGTTCCCGTCGACAAGAAGCAGGCGGGGCGCGAACTCAACATCGCGAAAGCCGACAGCATGGATGCCGAGGACGGCGACCTCGTCAGCGTCGACATCGTCCGCACCCGCGCCTATGGCCTTGCCTCCGGTCGCGTAAAGGAACGGCTCGGCTCGCTCGCTAGCGAGAAGGCAATCAGCCTGATCGCGATCCACGCCCACGAAATTCCGCAGACCTTTACGCCGTCGGCGCTGCGTGAGGCCGAAGCCGCAAAGCCCGCGACTCTCGAAGGACGCGAGGACTGGCGCGGCATCCCGCTCGTCACCATTGATCCGCCGGATGCCAAGGATCATGACGACGCCGTTCATGCCGAGCCTGATTCCGATCCCAACAACAAGGGCGGCTACATCGTCCATGTCGCCATCGCCGATGTGGCCTATTATGTGCGGCCGGGCTCCGCGCTCGATCGCGATGCGGTGACGCGCGGCAATTCCGTCTATTTTCCCGATCGCGTCGTGCCGATGCTGCCCGAGCGTATCTCCAACGACCTTTGTTCGCTGGTGCCGGGGGAGCCGCGCGGCGCGCTCGCCGTGCGGCTGGTGATCGGCGTCGATGGCCGCAAGCGCTCGCATTCCTTCCATCGCGTGCTGATGCGCTCGGCCGCAAAACTTCATTATGCGCAGGCGCAGGCCGCGATCGACGGCCGCCCGGACGACATCGCCGGGCCCCTCCTCGATCCAATCCTGAAGCCGCTTTATGCAGCGTATGATCTGGTGAAGAAGGCGCGCGACGAGCGCGATCCACTCGATCTCGACCTGCCCGAGCGGAAAATCCTGCTCAAGCCTGACGGCACCGTCGATCGCGTCATTGTGCCGGAGCGGCTCGACGCACACCGGCTGATCGAGGAGTTCATGATCTTGGCCAATGTGGCCGCCGCCGAGTCGCTGGAGAAGAAGAGCCTGCCGCTGATCTATCGCGTGCACGACCAGCCGACGCAGGAGAAAGTGCATAATCTCCAGGAGTTCCTGAAGACCCTAGACCTCTCCTTCGCCAAGGCCGGCGCGCTGAGGCCCACTGCGTTCAACCGCGTGCTGGCGCAGGTCAAGGGCGAGGATCACGAGCCGCTGGTCAACGAAGTGGTGCTGCGCTCGCAGGCGCAGGCGGAATATTCGGCGGAGAATTATGGCCATTTCGGCCTCAATCTGCGCCGCTACGCGCATTTCACTTCTCCGATCAGGCGATACGCCGACCTGATCGTGCACCGCGCCCTGCTCCGCGCGCTCGGACTCGGGGAAGGAGCTCTTCCGTCGGACGAAACGATGGAGCATCTCGGCGAGATCGCAGCGCAAATTTCCGCAACCGAGCGCCGCGCAATGAAGGCCGAACGCGAGACCGCCGATCGGCTGATCGCGCATTTCCTCGCCGACCGAGTTGGTGCGACCTTCCAGGGCAGGATTTCCGGCGTCACCCGCGCCGGCCTGTTCGTCAAGCTGGACGATACCGGCGCCGACGGCATTGTGCCGATCCGCACGCTCGGCACGGAATATTTCAACTACGACGAGACCCGTCACGCGCTGGTCGGTTCGCGCAGCGGTGCCATGCACCGGCTGGGGGACGTCGTGGACGTCCGTCTGGTAGAAGCTGCTCCTGTCGCTGGCGCACTTCGTTTCGAATTACTATCTGAAGGACGGACCGTAAAGCGCGGCAGTAAGCGCGAGGGCAAGCGCGACGTCCTGAGATC
>JAEZEU010000398.1 GCA_023432885.1 Pseudomonadota bacterium
GCGCAGCCGTTCGAGATGCCGTTCGGTGGCGGCGAGCTCCGCATTGCGCAGCGCTGCCTTTTCGACCAGCAGCTTTCGGGCCTCGTTGACATCGCCTGACATGAACACGCCGAAGGCGAGACCCAGCGAATCCACGATGCGCTTGTGGAAGGCCGACAATTCCTCGGCCCCCTCGAGAGAGAATTGAAGCCGCCGCTTGATCTTCTTGGTCGCGAGTTCGCTGAGGTTCTTGTCGATTATGTCGCCGATATGCTCGAGATTGATGGCAAAGGAGACGATTTCCATCGCCCGCTTGCCTTCACGCTCGTCCAGGCTGCCGCGGGTCAATTTGGTGACATAGAGCTTGATGGCCTCGTCGAGGCTGTCGACAATGTTATCCGTCTTCGACACCTCATCGACCAGCGTCCGGTCGTTCGTCATCATCGCCCTCATTACCTTCCGCAGCATCACCTCGACATGGTCGCCCATGTGCAGGGTCTCACGGGCGGCGTCGGCCAGCGCCAGCGAGGGCGTCTCCAGCGCGGCCTCGTCGAGGTGGCGCGGGCGGAGCGGATCGGTCTCCTGCTTGCGTTCCGGCAGGAATGCCTTCAGCAGCCGTGCCAGACCGTCGAGGAGCCCGATAAAGAGCAGGGCGGTGCCGACGTTGAAGGCGATGTGGAAGGCGGCGGTCGCCTTGGCAAGATCGGGCTGGACGCTCGGCAGCCATTCGCTGAGTGGCCGCAGGAACGGCGCGACCAAGAGGATGCCAATGAGCCGGTTTGCGAGATTTCCGAGCGGCAGCCGGTAGCTCGCCGGATCGTCACGGCGCGCGCCCTCGAACACGGGGTTGATGGCGCTGCCAAGGTTGGCGCCCAGCACCAGCGCAAGCGCGGCGTAGGGCGTGACGAAATGGGCATAGGCGAGCGACATGATCAGGAGGACACTCGCAACGCTGGAGTGCACCGCCCAGGTGACAAGGGCGGCGATGATGATGCACAGCACGGGATCGCCGGTGATTGCGTTCACGAAGACCCGCGCGCCCGGCGCATTCTCGGCCGGAGCCAGCGTATCGAGCAGGATGTGCAACGCCAGCAGCATCAGGCCGAGGCCGATCGAAACCCTGCCGAGGTCCTTGATCCGCGAACGAGGACCGCTGCGGAACGCGACCAGGCCGATGATGAATAGTACCGGCGCGACTTCAGCGATGTTGAACGACAGTACCTGCACGATCAGCGTGGTGCCGACATTGGCGCCGAGCATGATCGCCAGCGCCGGCACGAGGGTGACCAGGCCTTCCGCAGTGAAGGAACTGGTGATTAGCGCCGTCGCGGTGCTGCTCTGGAGCAGGGCCGTAAGCCCGAGACCGGCACCGAAAGCGGTGAAGCGGTTGTTCAGGCCTTTGGCCAGCAGCTGCCGCAGATCCGGCCCGAAGGCGCGCAGAATCCCGCTGTGGACCATGTGAAGGCCCCACAGGAGCAGCGCCACGCCGCCCATAAGGTCGAGAAGAACCATGGTTCCCATGCTCTCGCCGCCTGGCAGTTGAGTTGACCATTCAGGCTATCGGTAAATAGCCACCGATCAACCCCGTTTTCCCGAAAGCTCAGGTTTTGCCAGAGCTTAACGGACTGATCGGACCGACCTCGGAACCTCGCCACAAACGCAAGGCGGCGGGCGCAAGTAAACGGCGCGGAAAGCCGATCGTTACATTGCAAGCGATTGCGTTCGGCGAATTCCAACACATGACCGCTATAGCTTTAGCTTCTTTGTGTGGATCACTAGCGAAGTGGGATCGGGAATGTTCGTCAATCGCCGCAAGAGCGAACGTGTTGTCTGCAACAGGGTCGCGAAAATCCAGTTTGCAACCGGCGGGCTGCCGCGTGACTGCATGATCACCGACATCTCGGACGGAGGCGTCAAGGTGATCGCCGATTATCCGGAAATTCCGCCCGAGTTTACCATCATCCTCGCCACCGGCCGCCCGCGCCAGTGCCGTTTGCGTTGGCGGATCGGATGCGAATTCGGCGCCGAATTCATGGATCGGGCCTGACCGGCAGAGCGATTTGGCCCGCAAAAAGGGGCGGTCACGGCCGTCCCGTAGCCAGCCGCGTCGGGAACTTAACCCAACGTTAGCCTTAAGCTGTGAGCATCCCCGGACCGTCGCCCTGATGAGTCCCCAAGCAGATGCGCTCCAAATTCTCCCGAAAATCCGGCCTCGTCAGCCTGACGCCGGCCGCGGCTTGCGTGATCCTCGCCGTAGGGCTTTCGGGCTGCCAGACTTCCGGCCCGTCAGACATCACGGGCTCCCTGGGCGAGAAGGCGGAGGTCAAGTCATCCGACCCGCGGCGCGACCTCGACATTTACCGTGAGCGTTTCAAGGCGAACCCCAAGGACACCAACGCGGCCCTGAGGTACGGCAAGGCGCTGCGTGCGACCGGGCAGAAATCGCAGGCCGTCGCCGTGCTGGAGCAGGCGTCGATGGCCGACCCCGGCAACCGCGCGCTGCTCGCCGGCTACGGCCGTGCGCTCGCCGACAACGGCAATTTCCAGCAGGCATTCGACGTGCTCGGTCGCGCCCACAAGCCGGAGGACCCCGACTGGAGCATCCTGTCGGCGCAAGGCGCTACCCTCGACCAACTCGGTCGCTTCGAAGAGGCGCGGCAATACTATACGAGTGCGCTGAAGATCGTGCCCGACGAGCCCAGCGTGCTGTGCAATCTCGGGCTTTCCTACGTGCTGTCGAAGGATCTGGCGAAGGCCGACGAAACGTTGCGGCGTGCCTACAGCCTGGCAAGTTCCGACCCGCGCATCCGTGCCAATCGTGCGTTGGTGCTGGGCCTGCAGGGTCGCATGAACGAGGCCGAAGTCATCGCCAAGGCCGACCTGCCGCCGGACGAAGCGGAGGCCAGCGTCACCGCGTTGAGGCAGATGCTGGCGCGCAAGCAGGCGAGCAACGGCAGCGACAAACTGCCCGTGGCGAGCAAGCGCAGCGATTGATCTGGCACAACGGTTGCTGGCCGTTGCGGCGCGTCAGGACGCGCGCCGCAGCTTCTGGATGATCGGCGAGAGGAAGGAACTCTTCTTCTTCGGTTCGCTGCGGCCGGTCAGGCGCCGCGCCATTTGCTTGAACATCTTTGCGGCGCGATGATTGGCGGAGACCTCTGCAATCATCTGGCCATTGTTGGCGGCGGTGCCGAACGTCTTGGAGTCGAAGGGGACGGTGGCGATCGGCTGGGTCTCGATCGTCTTGGCAAACGCGCGCAGCTCGATTTCCGGGCGCTTGGCCATGCCGATCTGGTTGAGACAATAGAGCGGCGGACGGTCATTGGGCCGCGCCGCCTTCAATATATTCATCAAGTTCTTGGTGTTGCGCATGTTGGCAAGGTCGGGCTCGGCGACGACCAGGATGTCATCGGCACCGACCAGCGCGCGCCGCGTCCAGGCGGTCCACTGGTGCGGCACGTCGAGCACGATACAGGGCGTGCTCATGCGCAGCGTATCGAAGATGGAATCGAAGGCATCGGCGCCGAAATCGTAAACCTGTTCCAGCGTCGCCGGCGCGGCGAGAAGGCTGAGATTGTCGGCGCATTTGGCGAGCAGGCGTTCCATGAACGAGCTGTCGAGCCGGTCCGGCGAGAAGACAGCGTTTGCGATGCCCTGCACCGGGTCCTGATTGTAATCGAGCCCGGCTGTGCCGAAGGCAAGATCGAGGTCGATCACGACGGAATCGAGTGCCACGTCGCGCGCAATGTGCCAGGCGATGTTGTGCGCGACCGTAGAGGCGCCGACGCCGCCTTTGGCGCCGACCACAGCGATCATGCGGCCGACGGTGATCGCTTCGGAGGCCGAGAACAGGCTGCAGACCGAGCGCACGACGTCGAGCACCTCGACGGGACCAATGACGTAATCGTTGACGCCGCGGCGGACCAACTCGCGGTACGGCGTGATGTCGGTGGCTGTTCCGATGACGATCACCCGCGTGCCGGGGTCGCAGACGCTGGCGAGTTCGTCGAGACCGGCGAGAATGTCGGTGTGGCCCTCGGTCTCCAGGACAATGACGTTGGGCGTCGGGGCCGTGTGATAGGCCTCGATCGCGGCTTCGATGCCGCCCATGTGAACGGAGAGATGCGCCTTCGCGAGGCGGCGGTCCTCGGCCGCAGCGCGCGAGGCGGCGGCGGTCCCCTCGGTGACGCAAAAGACCTGCACCGATACGCGCGGCGCGGGAGAAATGTAATCGTCGCCATGCGGGGGAGGAGGCGGCAGGTCGGCGTCTTCTGTATCTTGCTTGGAGCGGCTCATCATTTACCCGTGTCGCTCAGTTTGGCCTTTTCGGATTCCGGATAGATCGTCGAGGTCGAGACGCCCTTGCGATACTTCTCGAAGGAAGTCGTGCGGCGCATCGTATAGGCAGCGCTCTCCGGCCGCGGCTGCTCGAGGTCGGCGGGGTTATCGACCATGGCGGCGAGGTTGCGCTGGGTGGCACAGCCGAAATTGTAATACTGCTTGTTCTCGTTGTAGGCGGGGTTGTCGATCGAGGGGCCGAGATCGGCAGGCCAGAGGCCGCAAGGCCCGGCCACCGCCGAGATCTTGGGATAGCTGAGGCGCACCGTCGCGAACCGCTCGGGGTCGTCGGGCGTGTATTGACTAACGCGGATAGCGCTGGACGGCACGCCGGCTGCAGACAATGTGTGGCGAATCTCGCGGGCGGCCGATGCTGCCGCGCGCGCATTCGGCGTGTTGACGGGCACATCGACGACCACACCGCCAGTAGCTTCGCGTACCCAGCTCTGGCCGAAGCCGGCCACATCGGCGCGCTGCGGACCGGAGAGGCCGCCGCGGCCGGCGCCGACGAAGACGACGATCGAGTGATTGGCTTCCTGCACCGCGATCGGGTGACGCTGGCGATAGTCGTTAGGCACGCTCGCAGTCACCACTTCGCCACCCGACCAGCATCCGCCCAGCGCGGCGGAGATGATGGCAAGGGCGAAGGCGGTGCGGAGCCCGCGATATTTGCTTGTTGCCGATGTCATGGTCTTGTTCCCCAGCCTCGGACGAACCGTCAATCAATGATGAAGCCGAAATAGCCGGGGTGGCCGGCGCCGGTCTCGACACGGGCGGCAACGCCGTAAATACGGTTGATGCGCGCCAGCAGCGTCGATTGCGCATCGCTGGCTGGCGCGAAGCCGTCATCAGGACGCGACAGGTCCTTCTGCGCCACCGCGCGGACGACGTAGGGTGTCACAAGCACCATCAGCTCGGTCTCGTTGTTCACGAAATCCTGACTGCGGAAGAGGCCGCCGAGAACGGGCAGCTGGTCGAGACCAGGCAGGCCGTTGACGGCCTGCTTGGTCTGCTGCTGGATCAGGCCAGCCATTGCCATCGAGCCGCCGGAAGGAATTTCCAGGGTGCTCTCGGCGCGGCGGGTACGGATCGAGGGAACGGTGAGGGAGCTGCCCTGCTGGTTCAGCGTGATCGCGTTGTCGTTGGAGAGTTCTGAGACTTCGGTCATCACCCGAAGGCTGATCCGGCCCTCGGTCATGACCACCGGCGTGAAGTTCAGCGAGATGCCGAATTTCTTGTACATAATCTGTGTGGTGCAGACCCGGGTGACCGGATCGCAGGAATAGCCCGCAGGAATCGGGAACTCGCCGCCGGCGATGAAGGTCGCCGATTCGCCGGAGATGGCCGTGAGGTTTGGCTCAGCGAGCGTGCGCACCACGCCCGCACTTTCCATCGCCCGCATGGTCGCCTGCACCTGCGGCACGCCTTTGAGAATGGAGGCGCCCTGGAAACCATTGTCGCTGACCAGAGGGCGGCCATAAGCGGTGAATGGGTTGCTGTTGTTGAAATTCACCACGGCCGTGCCGTAGTTCATGCTGGCGCTGATATCGACGCCCATCTGCTTGACGATGTCGCGGCGGACCTCGGCGACATGTACCTTCAACATCACCTGGTCACGGCCGCGCACGACGATGGAATTGACGACCTTGTCTGCAGCGCCGACCAGCTTGGTCGCGATGTCGCCCGCCTGCTGAGCCTCGATCGGGCTCGACACCGAGCCGGTGAGGATGACGCCGTCGCCAACGCCTTCGATCTGCACGCCCGGCACGCTGCGCAGCGCCGCGCGGATACCGTTGAGGTCGCGCTTGATCGCGATGTCATAGGAGGTGATCTGGTTGCCGTCGGCATCGAAGAACACGACGTTGGTCTGGCCGACCGCCGAGCCGATGATATAGGCGCGCTGCGCCGAGCGGATCACGGCGTTGGCGATCTTGGGATCGGCGACCAGCACGTCCTTGGCCTCGCGTGGCAGGTCGATCACGACCGACTTGCCGACGCCGAGCGCCAGGAAGCGGGTTTTGACCGGACCTATCGAGCCGGTGACCAGCGGGGCTTCCTTCGATTCCTGTGCCGCAGCCTGGGCGGAAGCGGCCTGGCTGGCATCGGTTTCCGCCGCGAAGGCCGGCCAAAGGGCCGGGGAGAGCGCCAGGGCGGCGACCGCCGAGAAGGAGAGGGCGCGAAGACGCTGGCTTCGCGTCGGATTGTCACCGCTTGTGTCGAACATCGTACTGATCACTTCACTTCTGTGTCGTAGTCGAACTCTGCACGCCGTAGCGCACGACGTTGATGCTGGCGCCCTTCTTCGGGGCGGCCTCTTCTTCCGCATTGTTGTCGGCCATGTTGACATCGGTGATGGAGCGCAGCGCCAGCGAAAGCGTGCCGCTCTGGCGAGACCGGGCGAGGGTCTCGGCCTGTTCTGGCTTCAGCTCCAGCGTCACCGTCCGGCCGACCAGCGCGTTCTGGCCTTCCTTCTCCTTCGGAGCCTGGTCGATGGCGAGCACGCGCACATTGGCTAGGATGACCTCGGAATCGATGATGTCGGAACCGCCCTTGTCCGCGCTCTTGTCGCGACGGGTCAGGATGACGTCGACTCGGTCATTGGGCAGTATGAAGCCGCCGGCACCGGTTTCCGCGGAGATTTCGGTCGAGATGGCGCGCATGCCGGTGGGCAGGATCGCGGCCATGAACCCGGAGCCGTTGGCCTTGACCAGCTTCGGCTCGCGGATTGGTTCGCCGGCAATGAAGGGCGAACGCGCAATCATGCCTGCGATCTGGTTATTCGCATCTGGACGGTCGCCGCGCTTGATGAAGTTGGCGCTGGCAGCCGCTGCGGGCCAGGTCTGCCAGACCAGGTCGTCTTGTTTCACCGATTGACCGAGGCCGATCTCGTTCTTGGCAACGAGCACCTCGACGGTGGGCAATTGCGCGACGGGCTGGGCGGTCGTCTGTGCATTGTCGTCAGTGCCGCGAGCGAGATAGGCGGCAACACCGCCGGCACCCAAGGCGATAGTCAGGACGACGATTTGTGCGGTCTTCATACGCGTTACTGTCTACTCTCACGCCGTGAAGCCATAAGTCCCACGGCAGCCTCTCATCCCATCCCGGTTCCGAGGACTAAGCGCCAAAGGTATATGGGCGCTTGCGTGGCGGAATGCGGGCGGCGGAGATCGTCGCCATGGTGAACGGATGGTTATTCAAATCCCGTCTGAGCGGACAGAATCCGTGATGGACTACGTATTTCCACGGACGGCGCGCGAAAATGCGCGTTCGCGGCGCGAGCGCGTGCGATCGAGGCGTTATGCTTAATGAATGGTGTTGCCGCGCGCTGCTACTGCACGGTCTTCAGTGCGGCAAAACCGCGGTCGAGATCGGCCTTGAGATCGTCGACGTTCTCGAGCCCTATATGAAGGCGCAGTGTCGGGCCACCCGGCGACCATTTGGTCGCGGTGCGGTAGCCTTCGCAGTCGAAGGGGATGATCAGGCTTTCAAAGCCGCCCCAGGAATAGCCCATTCCGAACAGCGTCACCGCATCGAGCAGGGCATCGACGGCTTTTTGGGGCACCGGCTTGAGAACAATGCTGAACAGACCGGAGGCGCCGGTGAAGTCGCGCTCCCAGATCGCGTGCCCCGGATCGGTATCCAGCCCCGGATGCAGCACGCGGGCGACTTCAGGCCGCTCAGCGAGCCAGCGCGCCATCTCCAGACCCGAGCGGTGATGTTGCGCCAGCCGGACCGCCAGGGTGCGCATGCCGCGTAGCGCGAGGTACACGTCGTCGGGCCCGGCGCAGACACCGAGCAGACGGATTGTTTCCGTGATCATCGGCCAGGCTTTTGCGTTGGCCGAGATGGTGCCGAACATGATGTCGGAATGGCCGCCGATATACTTGGTGGCGGCCTGCATGCTGATGTCGACGCCAAGTTCGAGCGAACGATGAAACAGCGGCGTCGCCCAGGTGTTGTCGTCGATGACCAGCGCATCGCGCGCATGCGCGACTTCGGCGATCGCGGGTATGTCGGGCATCTCGAACGTCTGCGAGCCCGGCGCCTCGACCAGCACAGCCCTGGTGTTTGGCTTGAACAGCTTCTCGATGCCGGCGCCGACCGTCGGATCGAAGTAGGTGGTCTCGACGCCATATCGCGCCAAGACGCCGTTGCAGAAATTGCGCGAGGGACGATAGACGTTGTCGCAGACCAGCAGATGGTCACCCGCCTTGGTCACCGACAGCAACGTGGTCGAGATTGCGGCAAGACCGGAAGGGGCAAGACCAACGCCGGCGCATTGCGGACCTTCCAGCTTCATCATGACGTCTTGCAGCGCCCGCGTTGTCGGAGTGCCGTGACGGCCATAGGTGTATTCGGCGCGGTGGGCGTGCAGGTCTTCCGCGGCCGGATAGAGCACGGTCGAGCCGCGGAACACGGCCGGGTTCACAAATCCTTTTTGCGCCTGAGGATCGCGCCCGGCGGTCACCAGCCGGGTTTCGGCTTGTTGGGATTGAGGTTCGCCGTCCGCCGCCGGGGATTTCATGTATCTGCACCACAGAGTTTTGCCGCGACCGCAGCGCGCGATGCCTGATAAGGCGGCAAGCCGGGCCATCTGGCTAATAACAAGACACAGAAGTGGGCCGTCAACCCCTTGACCCCGCTCGTCAGTCGCTATGTGATGGAGCGGACTATCCAAGTCGCCGCAAGTTGAGGGGCCTGCCGCGACCGCAGATCCACTGTCGACCGCCATTTGCGCCGAGCCACCGGGTTTCGGCGACGCTTGCGGCGGCGGATTCTCGGGATGGCCCCATCCAGCCCTGCGGCGCCCTGCCATTGTTCCCGGACGACCCCTCGAAAGGCTTTACCCATGAAACGCGTATCCTTGTTTCTCACCCTTGCCGCCGCTGCCGCTGTTTCGGCGCAGGCGGCATCCGCCCAGACCCTCAAGTCCATTCAGGACCGCGGCATGCTGTCCTGCGGCGTCAGTCAAGGCCTGCCGGGCTTTTCCTCGCCGGACGACAAGGGCAACTGGACCGGCCTTGACGTGGACATCTGCCGCGCGATTGCCGCCGCGATCTTCAACGATCCGAAAAAGGTCAAGTTCGTGCCGCTGTCGGCCAAGGACCGCTTCACCGCGTTGCAATCCGGGGAAATCGACGTGTTGTCGCGCAACACCACCTGGACCATCTCGCGCGATACCTCGCTGGGCGCGAATTTCACCGGCGTCACCTACTATGACAGCCAGGGCTTCATGGTGAAGAAGTCGCTGAAGGTGAAGTCGGCGCTCGAGCTCAACAGCGCTTCGGTCTGCGTTCAGACGGGGACCACTACCGAGCAGAACCTCGCCGACTACTTCAAGGGCAACAATATGAAGTACGAGGTGATCGCTTTCGCGGGTGCCGATGAAACCGTGAAGGCTTACGAATCCGGCCGCTGCGACGTCTTCACGACCGACATCTCGCAGCTTTACGCCATGCGCCTGAAACTCGCCAATCCGAACGATCACGAGGTGCTGCCCGAAGTGATCTCGAAGGAGCCGCTCGGCCCGATGGTGCGCCATGGCGACGATCAATGGTTCGACATCGTCAAATGGACGCTGTTTGCGATGATCAACGCCGAGGAAGCAGGCGTGACACAGAAGAACGTGGATGAGATGGCCAAGTCCGACAAGCCGGACCTCAAGCGCATGCTCGGCACCGACGGCAATCTCGGTGAACAACTCGGCCTCACCAAGGACTGGGTGGTGCGCATCATCAAGCATGTCGGTAATTACGGCGAGTCCTTCGATCGCAATGTCGGCGCCGGCTCCAAGCTCGGCATCGCGCGCGGCTTGAACAATCTCTGGAACAAGGGCGGGATCCAGTACGCGCCGCCGATCCGCTGACCGGCAACGCCGGAGGGGCGCGGCGATGACCAGCGACCCACGATCACCGCCGTCTCAGCTTGTTTTCAAGCTGAGACGTGCGCTCGGGGGACGGGCAGGCTGGCGCGGCATCGTCTTCCAGCTCCTGTTCGTCGCCGCGCTCATCTGGCTCTCTTTCGAGATCTTCGAAAACGCGCGCGCCAACCTTGCCGCGCAACGCATCACCTCCGGCTTCGGATTTCTGCAGAACAACGCCGGGTTCGACGTCAACCAGACTCTCATTCCCTATTCGGGGTCGGACAGCTATCTCCGCGTATTCTTCGTCGGCCTGCTGAACACGCTGGTCGTGGCTGTTGTCGGCATCTTCCTGGCCACCATCATCGGTTTTGCAGTCGCGCTCGGCCGGCTGTCCCCGAACTGGCTGCTGGCGCGGATCGCCGGAGGCTATGTGGAGTTGATCCGCAATCTGCCGCTGCTGTTCCAGCTGCTGTTCTGGTACAAGGCTGTGCTGGCCGCGCTACCTAATCCGCGGCAGAGCTACTCGTTGTTCGATTGGGCCTTCCTGAGCAATCGCGGACTGGTCATACCAAGGACGGTTGCCAGCCCCGGGCTCGAGCCGTTCCTCATCGCGGTTGCGATCGCGGTCGTCGCCGCCTTCGTGCTCCGCCGCTACGCTCGCAAGCAGCTGTTGGACAAGGGCAGGAAGGTCACGATCTGGCCCTACGTGGTCGGTGCCCTGATCGGACTGCCGTTGCTGGCGATGCTGCTCTTCGGCAAGCCTTTCACGCTTGATTTCCCCGTCCTGCGCGGCTTCAACTTTGCCGGCGGCTCTCGCCTCATTCCGGAGTTCGTCGCGTTGGCGCTGGCGCTGTCGACCTATACCGCAGCGTTCATCGCGGAGATCGTGCGCGCGGGGATCATGTCCGTGCACAAGGGACAAATGGAGGCGGGCTTCTCGCTGGGTTTATCGCGCGGCCAGACGTTGCGGATGATCGTGGTGCCGCAGGCGCTGCGGGTGATCCTGCCGCCATTGACCAACCAGTATCTCAACCTGACCAAAAACTCCTCGCTTGCGGTTGCGATCGGCTATCCCGACCTGGTCTCGGTGTTCGCGGGCACGACGCTCAGCCAGACCGGGCAGGCGATCGAGATCATCTCGATCACCATGGGCGTCTATCTCCTGATCTCGCTCGTCACCAGTGCAATCATGAGTTTCTACGGGTGGCGGCTTGACAGGAGCATGCAGAGATGAATGCTCCTTTCTTCGTCCGTCAGGATATGGTGCCCGAGCGGCCTGCGCCGGTGAAGACCACGGGCTTGATCGGTTTTCTGCGCACGCGCCTGTTCAACACGCCGACCAATATCCTGATCACAGTCCTCGGCGCGCTGCTGCTGTGGTTCACCATCGGCCCGGCGATCAAGTTCCTGCTGATCGACGCGGTGTGGACGGGCCAGGATCGCGACGCCTGCCTTGCCGACAAGGTCGGCCGTTCAGTTGGCGCCTGCTGGCCGTTCGTAACCGCAAAATTCAGCCAGATCATCTATGGCTTCTATCCGGAGTCGGAGCGCTGGCGGGTCAACCTGACCTTCCTGGTCGCAGTGGTGCTGCTGGTCCCGATGCTGATTCCGCGGCTGCCTGCCAAGGGCATCAATGCGAGCCTCTTCTTCATTGCATTCCCCGTCGTCGCGTTCTTCCTCCTGCATGGTGGCGGGTTGAGGGGTTTCGGTGTGAGCTGGACTTCCGACATCCTGTCCGGCTTCAGCAACAGTATCGGCGAGGGCGGCGACAAGCTCGTCTCCTTGAGCGCGTCTTCGGCGATCGGGCCGTTGCTGTGGCTGATCGGGAAACTGCTGCTGCTGATCAGCACCGTGATCTCCTGGGTATTATGGCCGCTGATCCGGCTGCGCGACATGATCCAGTCATTCGGCCGACCGGTCTGGGCGGACCTCGTTGCGACGGCGGCGATCGTCTCGGCGCTGATGTTCTGGCTCGGCGGGGGCATGCGCGCCGGCATACGCCCGCTGATTACCAGTTTCGTCATCTTCGGCGGTATCGGCATTGTCATTGCCGTGATGGGCCTCGATCGAGGCGGGTTGCCGGTGGTCGATACGAGGCTGTGGGGCGGCCTTCTGGTGACGCTGGTGGTCTCGGTTACCGGCATCGTCGCCTCGATGCCGGTCGGCATCGCGCTGGCGCTCGGCCGGCGTTCGACCATTCCATTGATCCGCATCTTCTCGATCGCCTTCATCGAATTCTGGCGCGGCGTGCCGCTGATCACGGTGCTGTTCTTCGCGACCTACATGCTGCCGCTGTTCCTGCCCGGCAATTTCACCGTGGACGGCCTCGTGCGCGCGTTGATCGGTATCGCGCTGTTCGCCGGCGCCTACCAAGCCGAGGTGATCCGCGGCGGCCTGCAGGCGATCCCGCGCGGGCAGGCGGAAGCGGCAAGCGCGCTCGGGCTCTCGTACTGGAAAACCACCGGGCTGATCGTCATGCCGCAGGCGCTGCGGCATGTCATCCCCGGTCTCGTCAACAGCTTCATCGCGCTGTTCAAGGACACCTCGCTGGTCTCGATCGTCGCACTGTTCGATCTGCTCGGGCAGTTGCAGGCCTCCTTCAGCGATCCAAACTGGTCGACTCCGACCACGCTGTTCACGGGATTTGCCTTCACCGGACTGATCTACTTCGTCTTTTGCTTTGGAATGTCGCGTTACTCCCTGTTTGTCGAGAACAGGCTGAACGCCCATCGCCGCAATTGAGAAAATGCCATGGTCGAAAATTCCATCGTCAGCATCAGCAAGCTCAACAAATGGTACGGCGATTTCCACGTGCTGCGCGACATCAACATGCAGGTCGCCAAGGGCGAGCGCATCGTGATCTGCGGTCCGTCCGGCTCGGGCAAGTCGACCCTGATCCGCTGCATCAATGCACTGGAGGAATTCCAGGAGGGCGAGATCACCGTCGAGGGCATCGAACTGGGGCCAAACCTGCGCCGCGTGGACGAGGTCAGGCGCGAGGTAGGCATGGTCTTTCAGAGCTTCAATCTGTTTCCGCATCTGACCGTGCTGGAGAACTGCACGCTGGCTCCGATCTGGGTGCGCAACGTACCTCAGAAGGATGCCGAGGCGATCGCCATGAAATACCTGGAGCGGGTCAAGATCCCGCATCAAGCCAACAAGTACCCCGGCCAGATGTCAGGCGGGCAGCAGCAACGCGTGGCGATCGCCCGCGCGCTGACGATGAACCCGAAAGTCATGCTGTTTGACGAGCCGACCTCGGCACTCGATCCGGAAATGGTCAAGGAGGTGCTGGACACCATGGTCGACCTCGCCAAGGAAGGCATGACGATGCTGGTCGTCACTCACGAGATGGGATTTGCGCGGGAAGTCGCGAACCGCGTCGTGTTCATGGACGCGGGGCAAGTGATCGAGTCCAACACGCCGCAGCAATTTTTCGCAAATCCACAGCATGCGCGGACCAAGCTGTTCCTCAGCCAGATCCTGAGACATTAGGCGAATCCAGAGCAGGGAGTAGCGAACGGTATTCGCCACTCCCCCATTCGCCAATCGCTTGCTAGACCTTCTCGAACGGCGGTTCGATCTTGCTGCGCTTTTCCAGCCATTCCGGCACGGGAAGATTCTTCGAGCGCATGAATTCCGGATTGAACAGCTTTGACTGATAGCGATTGCCGGAGTCGCAGAGGATCGTGACGATGGTCTTGCCGGGCCCGAGTTCCTTGGCGAGCCTGATGGCGCCGGCAATGTTGACGCCGGTCGATCCGCCGAGGCACAGGCCCTCGTGCTGCAACACGTCGTAGATGACGGGCACGGATTCCTCGTCAGGGATGAGGAAGGCCGTGTCGACCCGGGCTTCCTTGACGACGGACGTGACGCGGCCAAGCCCGATACCCTCGGTGATGGAGTCGCCTGACGTCGATTTGGCTTCGCCGTTCTTGAACAGATTATACATCGCAAAGCCGGGCGGATCGGCGCAGGCGGTCACGATGTTCTTGTTCTTCGATTTCAGGAACGAGGTGGTGCCGGCGATGGTGCCGGCGGTGCCGACGGCGCAGATGAAACCATCGATCTTGCCGCCGGTCTGCTCCCAGATTTCCGGACCTGTGGACTCGAAATGCGCCTTGGCGTTGTCGAGGTTGTTCCACTGGTCGGCGAACAGCACACCGTTCGGCTCGGTCTTGCGCAGTTGATCGGCCAGGCGCCTGCCGACATGCTGGTAGTTGTTGGGATTGGAGAACGGCAGCGCCGGGACTTCGACCAGCTCGGCGCCGCAGAGCCGCAGCATGTCCTTCTTTTCCTGGCTCTGCGTGTTGGGAATGAGGATCAGCGTGCGATAGCCGCGCGCGCTCGCCACCACCGCTAGCCCGATGCCGGTGTTGCCGGCGGTCGATTCCACGACGAGGCCGCCAGGCTTCAGATCACCGCGCTTCTCGGCTTCCAGGATCATCCATTTGCCCGCGCGGTCCTTCACGGACTGACCGGGATTCATGAATTCGGCCTTGCCAAGGATGGTGCAGCCGGTCAGTTCGGAGGCCTGTTTGAGCTTGATCAGCGGCGTATTGCCGATGGCCTGGACGACGTCGTTGTTGAACTTCATATCGCGAAAAACACCGGTTGTTTTCTCACCGGGAGCGACCCTAAAGGACCGAAGCCAGGATCACAAGCAAGGGCGGGGCGCGGCAGCTATCCGGATTTCGCGAATATGACCTGGCGAACGTCGATATTTCCCGACAGGAATCCGGCCTCGCAATAGGACAGGTAATACTCCCACAGGCGCCGGAACCGGTCGTCGAATCCTGATGGCATCAGGTGAGGCCATGCGCTGTGGAAATTGCTTCGCCAGATCGCAAGCGTCTTGGCATAATCTTGTCCAAAAATGCGCTCGCGGATAACGGGCACTCCAAAGCTTTCGCCGAGCTGCTTCAACACCTGCGGCGAGGGAAGCATGCCGCCGGGAAAGACATAGCGCTGGATGAAATCCACCTCGCGCCGGTAGCTTTGGAAAAGCTTGTCCTGGATGGTGATGGCCTGGATGCCGGCAAGACCACCGGGCAACAGGCGGTCGCGCATTTGTGAAAAATAGTTCGGCCAGAACTGCTCGCCCACCGCCTCGATCATCTCGATGGAGGCGATCCGGTCATATCGGCCGCGCTCATCGCGATAGTCTTGCAGCCTGATCTCGACCTTCTCGGCAAGTCCGGCTTCATGGATGCGCCGCTGGGCGAAATCGCGCTGCGCCTTGCTGATGGTCAGCCCCACGACCCTCGCACCTTGCCTGGCCGCGAACTCGGCAAAGCCGCCCCAGCCGCAGCCGATCTCGAGCAGCTTCTGTCCGGGCTTGAGGTCGATGGCCTCCGCCAGCCTGCGGTACTTGTTTTTCTGTGCCGAGGTCAGGTCCGGCGTGTGCTCCTCGAACAGCGCCGAGGAATACGTCATGCTGGGATCGAGCCAGGCCGAATAGAAGGCGTTGCCGATGTCGTAATGCGCGTAGATGTTGCGGCGCGCTTGGCGCCTGGTGTTACGATTGAACCAGTGCCTGACGATCTGGACATAGCGCATCAGCGGTTTGCCCACGAGCATGGTCTGCATCCAATCCTGGTTGACGCAGAACAAGTACAGGAATTGCGTGAGGTCCGGCGTGTCCCATTCACCGCGCAGGTAGGCTTCGGCGATACCGATGTCGCCGCTGCGCAGCAGACGCGAGGCAAAGGCGAAATCGTGGACGTTCATGGCCGCAGTAGGACCCGGTCCATTACCGCCGAGCCGAACCGTGCGGCCGTCGGGCAACTTCACATCCAGCGTACCGCGTTCAATTCTGGAGCCGTAGCCGAGCGCCAGGCGGACCATGCGCGGCAGGTCGGGCAGCCGTTCATGCACGGAATCGGAATTGACCGCGATCAGATCGCTCATGGGCAGTCCCCCCAAGCTGCCCCAGGTCCGACTTTCCCCTATGACGGGATCGAATCAGCTTCGACCCCCACCGGACCAATAGCGCCTTGGCGCGGGCAGGCAACGCCACGCCAGCATATTGGTTCCCTTCGCCAACCGGCAAGGCAGCGGCGTGCGGCAGCACGACGCGGCATTAGCCGTGCGCCTTGAGACCACGGCTCTGGCAGGCGCGGCCCTACGGTTGAATCACCGGCGTCTTCGAGTTCTGCATATTGGAGCATGCCATGGTTCTGCAGTGCGGAAAATCCAAGCATATTGTCCGCCGGTGCCGAAGAGATCGTAGCCAACCGAAGGCCATTCCCCAGGATCGAAGAGTGCGGTCACCGGATAGTTCAGCTCGGCGCAGACGATCACCGCAGCCCATGTGCCTTTTTTCGGCGTCGGGGTGCCTGCAGGCCGGGCGGCGGTTCCAAGCCACGCTCGCGCCGGAGCAGGGGAAAACCTCATGAAATCTTGGTAAGATTTCTGGTTACGACTGGCAGTCGAATCGACGAAACGCCTATAAAACAAGGACAAGTCAGCTCGACCATTCTGTGATGCGCCTGCATCGATCGACAGGGAGCGTCCCCTGAAGGACTGTCCGCCCCGCTGGCGCAGGGCTAGGATGGACAGCCTAGGTTCCATTGCAAGCATCACCCTGTGACACTAACGCAATTCAGCTTCCGCCGTGCCGCCCGCGCTCTTTGCTCGGTCGATGCGGCGCGCGTGTTCAGGGCCTGGTTATCCGGCGGAGCAAGGGAGTGACCCAAAGCCTCGCCGCTATGCGGTTTCCGGGCGCCTTTGCTCCCGCTTCGCGACGCCTTGCGCTCCGGCTTGCGGCGCTATGCATGGCGTTGGGCTCATCCGGCTGTCTCCTGACCACCGATCTGCCCGATCCGGCGCTCGATGTGCCGCCCGGCTACAAGTCAGCGGGCAAAAAGGATGCGCTGGATGCGCCGCCCAAGCTCGACTGGTGGCGCGGTTTCCGGTCGACCGAGCTGACGCAGCTGATGGAAGAGGCCCAGACCGTAAACCTCGACATCGCTGCCGCCACGGCGCGCTTCATCCAGGCCGACGCCCAGGCGCGCATCGCCGGCGCGCCGCTCTTGCCCAGTATTGCAGGCACCGGACAGGAAGCCTACTCGCGCACGTCGGGCTCAAGCGCGTCCGGTCTTACCATTGGCGGGCGTGAAGTGGTCAACTATCAGGCCTCGCTGAGCGCGAGTTACGAGCTCGATTTCTGGGGCAAGAACCGCGATGCCGCGCAAGCCGCCGAAGAGACGGCGCATGCCAGCCGGTTCGATCGCGACGTCGTGGCTCTGACCGCGCTGATAAGTGTCGGCAATGCCTATTTCCAGGTGTTGGCCTCGCAGGACCGGATTCGCGTCGCCGAGCGCAACATCGCCAGCGCCCAGCGCATTCTGGATGCGATCAAGCAGCGGCTGAGCGCCGGAACCGGCACCGATCTCGACGTCGCCCAGCAGGAAAGCGTGCTCAACAACCAGCGCGCGCTCGTGCCGCCGCTGCGGCAAACCCTGGAGCAGAACATCAACGCGCTGGCCACGCTGGTTTCGCGGCCGCCGGAAAGCATCAGAGTGGCCGGCGGCTCGCTGAACCGCATCGCCATCCCGCGGGTAACGCCGGGTCTGCCGTCCGAGATCTTGACGCAGCGGCCGGACATCAGGCGGCAGGAAGCACAGCTGGCCTCCGCCACCGCCAATATCGGCAATGCGCGGGCCCAGTTCTTTCCGAGCATCCAGCTGACCGGGCAGGGCGGCTACCAAAGCTCGGCGCTGTCTGCCCTGTTCCAGCCGCATGCCGCCTTCTTCAGCCTGGTCGGCAGCGCGACCCAGCCGATCTTCGACGGCGGCCGAATCCTCGGCAATTTTGAGTTCGCAAAGGCGAGGCAGGACGAACTGCTGCAGATATATCGCAAGACCGTCGTCCAGGCCTTCAACGACGTGGACACCGCCCTGACGAATGTGCGGGAGACCAGCATCAGGCTGCGTCTGCAGCGTGACGTGGTTGCATCCTCGCGGCGGGCTTTTCAACTTGCTGGGGACCAGCTCCGCGCGGGCACAGCCGACATCGTAGCTGTGCTAAACGTGCAAACGACGCTATTCCAGGCTGAAGATGCCCTGGTACAGGCGCAGCTCGCGCGGCTGCTGGCGATCATCAGTCTCTATCAGGCCTTGGGGGGCGGCTGGGAGCCCAGGATGGAAAGGCCGGTCAATGCTCTTTAAGCCCGAGTTGAACGAAACCGCCAGGGCCGCAGACAAGAGCGTGATGCGCTCTGTGCTCCGGCGCAGCGTTTCGCTCCTGATCACGGTCGTCATCCTTGGCGGCCTCGGCTACATCGGCTGGCTCGCCTGGCAGCAGAAGAGCGGCGGCCGCAATGCCAATGCGCGGCCCGATCTGCCGGTGCCGGTGCTTGCAGCGACCCCGCGCGTGCAGGACGTTCCGGTCTATCTCGACGGCGTCGGCTCCGTGCGCGCGCTCAACACGGTGACGGTGCGTGCGCAGGTGGACGGAAAGCTGCTGGCCGTGCATTTCGTCGAAGGCCAGGATGTCAAGAAGGGCGACGTGCTCGCCGAGATCGATCCGGCGATCTATCAGGCTCAATACGATCAGGCCGTCGCCAAGAAGGCTCAGGACGAGGCGCTGCTGGTCAACCAGAAGCTCGATCTGGCGCGCTACCAGCAACTCGCCGCCTCCAATGCCGGCTCCAAGCAGCAGGCCGATACCCAAAAGGCGCTCGTCGCGCAGCAGGAAGCGCTGATCAAGGCCGACCAGGCAGCGATCGACAATGCGGCCGCGACGCTCAGCTATACCAAGATCGTCGCGCCGATCTCCGGCCGCGCCGGACTGCGTCAGGTCGATCAGGGCAACATCATCAAGGCATCAGACGTCACGGGCCTCGTCATCCTGACGCAGTTGCAGCCGATCGCGGTGTGGTTCAGCCTTCCGCAGCAGCAGATCGTCCGGGTCAATGCCGCTGCCGCCAAGGGCACGCTCGCGGTCGACGTGTTCGGCAATGATGGCGTTACCGTAGTGGATACCGGGGTCCTCAAGGGCATCGATAATCAGGTCGACCAGACCACCGGCACGCTGAAACTGAAGGCGGAATTCCCCAATGCCAATTTCCAGCTGTGGCCTGGGCAGTTCGTCAATGTGCGCCTCAAGGTCGAGACGCTGCCGAAAGCGATCGTTATTCCGACATCTGCCGTGCAGCGCGGTCCCGCCGGGACGTTCAGCTATGTCATCGGCCCCGGCGACATCGCCACCGCCAAGCCGATCGTCGTGACCCAGCAGAACGAAACCGACGCTGTGATTGCCAGCGGCATTGCGCCGACCGACCGCGTGGTGACGACGGGCTTTGCCAATCTCTCCGACGGCGCCAGGGTTTTCATCGGCAAGGATGACGCCACGCCGAGCGCCGACCTCGCGCCGCGCAAGCGCAGCCGCACGCCCGATGTCAAGGGGGATGCCAAGGGAGACGCCAAGGGAGACGCCAGGTCCGGTTCCACCAAGGAAGGCGAGCATCGCGGCAAACCCGGCGAGGGCGACCGGAAGGGACAGACAGGGCCGGCCGCTGGGGCACCGAGCGGCCCGAAACAATGACGGTCCGAACCGATGCGGCAACCATGAGCGCGCAGCCATGAGCGTCTCGGAACCATTCATCCGGCGGCCGATCGCGACCTCGCTGCTCGGGATAGCGCTGCTGATCGGCGGCGCGCTCGGCTATTGGGCGCTCCCTGTCTCGGCGCTGCCACAGGTCGATTTCCCGACGGTGCAGGTGACCACGCAGCTTCCCGGCGCGAGTCCGGACGTGGTTGCTTCGTTGATCACGGCGCCGCTGGAACGGCAGCTCGGGCAAATCCCGTCGCTGTCGACGATGCAGTCGACCAGTTCGTTCGGCGTCAGCCAGATCTCGCTGCAGTTCGACCTCAACCGCGACATCGACGGCGCCACACAGGATGTACAGGCGGCGATCAATGCGGCCGCCGGCATCCTGCCGAGAACGCTGCCTTACCCGCCGACCTATGCCAAGGTGAATCCGGCCGACGCGCCGGTCCTGACGCTGGCGCTGACATCGGAAACGATCTCGCTGCGCGCGATGAGCGATATCGCGGACACCATCCTGGGTCAGCGTCTGGCGCAAATTTCGGGCGTCGGCCGCGTCTCGATCCTCGGCGGCCTCAAGCCGGCGGTGCGTGTGCAGGCCGACCTCGCCCGGCTCGCCGCCTATGGCATCTCCATGGAGGATTTGCGCAATGCGATTGCGGGCGCCAATGTATCGGGCCCCAAGGGATCGCTCGACGGCTCCCAGCAATCGTACATCATTGCCGCCAACGACCAGATTGCCGCCGCGGAGGCCTACAAGCCGATCATCATCGCGTACCGTAACGGCTCGCCAGTCACCATCGGCGACGTCGCGGTCATCGTCGACGGGCTGGAGAACGACCGCACAGGCGGCTGGTACCAGGGGACGCCTGCCGTCATCATCGACATCCAGCGCCAGCCCGGCGCGAACGTCATCGATGTTGTGCGCCAGATCCGCGCGGAAATCCCCAAGCTGCAGCGAGCGATCCCGGCCGGCGTCAACCTGCACATCGTCAGCGACCGCACCGTCACCATACGCGCTTCCGTGCGCGACGTGCAGTTCACGCTGGTCCTGGCCGTGGTGCTGGTGACGCTCGTTGTGCTGTTGTTCCTGCGCTCGGTGCGCGCCACCATCATCGCCGGCGTGGCGCTGCCGCTGTCCCTGGTGACAAGTTTCGGCATCATGTATTTCGCCGGCTTTTCCCTCGACAATCTCTCGCTGATGGCGCTGACGATCGGTACCGGCTTCGTGATCGACGACGCCATCGTCATGATCGAGAACATCGTCCGCCACATGGAGGACGGCGAGTCCGTGATGGAGGCCTCGCTGAAGGGGGCGAGCGAAATCGGCTTTACCGTGATTTCGCTGACGGTCTCGCTGATTGCGGTGTTCATTCCTCTGCTGTTCATGTCGGGGCTTGTGGGACGCATGTTCCGCGAGTTCGCGCTGACGCTGACGATTGCGGTGGTCACGTCGGCGATCGTTTCCCTGACGCTGACGCCGATGATGTGCTCACGGATGCTGAAGCGTCTGGACGAGGAGATCGCGGTTCCCGGCCTTGCGATGGTGAGCCGCGGGATCGATCGGATGGTCGCCTTCTATCACCGTACGCTGCTCTGGGTGCTGGAGCGCCAGCGCGCCACGCTTCTGGTGACCTTCGCGACGGTCGCCGCAACACTGCTGATGTACGTCATTGTGCCCAAGGGATTCCTGC
>JAEZEU010000413.1 GCA_023432885.1 Pseudomonadota bacterium
CGTCGGGCGGCAAAAGGCCATCCAGGATGAAATGCCGCGTAGAAGTGCCGGTCGGATTGTTCCACTGCTCGCGGATTGTCTCGCGCTCGTCGTCGAGTTTCTTGAGGATCAATGCGATCAGCTCGCGCTTTTCCATTTCATTCCCCTTTGTCCAGGCTGCAACCGTTTAGCAAGTGCCCGCCGGCATTACAACTTGTTGGCAACTCGGCGAGCGGTTCCGTATCGGCCAAGGGCTGCCAAGCGGCGCCGGCGGGCGGAGAGTTCGACCAAACTGCGGGCGAGAATCCACCGCGACCAAAGCTTCTGCGACAACCTCCTGCTCGAAACGGTGCTGGTGGCATTGTTGTCATGCTTGCGCTTTCGCAAGGTCTTCTCGTCGATGTGCAGATTGGAACCGATCAAATTGGCCGCCAAGGGAATCCAATGGTCGTGCGATTCCACATAGGCGGGAAACGGCATGATCAATGGCACCAGTTCACGCCGGAACGCCTGAGCGCAGCCGAAATACGTCGTCCTGCCGACGAAGATGTCGATGATGTTCGTGAGATGATGTTTCGATTTCGCGGAAGACACTCCATCGAAGGCAACCTCCAGGGGATGCTCCGATGCGTCCATCCACTCGAAATTCGTACTTATCAGATCAGCACCCGATTCCCTCAACCGGGTAACCATAAGCGCGGCTCGGCCCGGCAGCCAGATATCGTCTTGGTCGGCCAGGAAGATCACATCGCCCCTCGCCAGCTCGATCGCCTTGCCGAATGAGAATACTTCCCGGTGGTTGACAGGATTGCGAATTACCTTAATGCGACGGTCGCCCATGCTCTCGATCACCTCGACCGTGCGATCCTTCGAGCAATCATCCACGACAATGACCTCGTCATCGGGGCCGAGTTCGTCGAGGATGGAGCGCAGTTGTCTTTCAACATACAACTCGCCCTGATAGGTTGCCATGCAAACGCTTAAAATCATTCACAGCTTCCTTGCCGCTTAGACCGCGAGATTAATGGATGAACTCGCGAACGCCAATACGAGGCCAGGCCTGGCTCGCAGGCCGCCGCAAGCTGGCGGCCGCGAGTGCGCTTTCGATGCAGGTGACGGGCGCAGCTCTTTCATTCCTGGCTACACTTCTCGTCGCCAAGCTGATCGGCGTAACCGGGCTTGGCTTGTTCTTTCTGAGCATCACCGTGGTCGAGATAGGCGCGACGGTCGCCCGGCTGGGTCTCGAAGGTGCCGCCTTGAAGTCGATTGCCATCGCCCGCGATTCGGACGATCGAGCCATGATGGCCACCCTCTATCGCAGGTGCGCCGGAATAGGTGCGGTATCCGCCATTGTCACCGCCCTGCTGGCCTGCCTTCTCGCGCATCTGATCTCGACCGTCGCAGCTAGCTCCCCTGATTTTCTCGCGCAAGTACCCTTGCTGGCGTATGCGCTTGTTCCCGTGACCCTTCTGCCGATACAGACCGAAGCTCTAAAGGCAACCGGGCGGCCGGCAGCCGCCGCCTTCTTTCAAACCGTGTTCCCGCAAGGAATGCTGCTGCTGTTCAGCGCCGTTCTGGCATGGCACGGCCTTGCCTCGATAAAGCTCATCCTGACCGCCTATGCGCTGGCATTCAGCCTTGCAGTTGTCGCGTCGGCGATACGCTGGGCTTCGATCGTGGAGAAATTCTGGCTTAAATCCGTCGTATCTTCGCGCGCGCTGCTGCAAACCAGCATGCCGATGCTCGCGGTGAGCAGCCTTAATCTGGCCATGGCCTGGACGGACACCCTTGCCCTAGGACTGTTTTCAAGTGCCGATCAGGTCGGGCTTTACGGCGTAGCGCTACGGATCGCGTCGACAACCGCCTTCGTTTTGACGGCCGCGAACAGCGTCGTAGCCCCCGAGTTTGCCGCGCTCCATGCCGGCGGAAGGCATGCTGATCTCGAACGATTGGTTCAACGCAGCGCGTTTTGGGTGCTCATCGTCGCCTCACCCATGATCCTCGTTTTCCTCGTCTTCCCTGCAGAGATACTATCCCTATTTGGGGAGCCGTTTGTGGTCGGCTCGTGGCCGTTGCGCATTCTGGCGTTGGCGCAACTCGTCAACGTTGCCACTGGACAGGTCGTGCCCCTGCTGATTATGACCGGCCATGCCAACGCGATGAGAAACAATCTCGCCCTTGCCGCGGTGCTGAACGTTGCTGGCAACCTGGCGCTGGTTCCCTCGCTGGGAGCGCTCGGCGCCGCCATCAGCACCGCATTCTGTATCGCGTTGACGAGAATTGTGGCTTGGCGGCACGCTCGCCACAAACTCGGAATCGGAGTGTTCGGGTACCTGAACCTGCGCGCGCCCCGGTCCACGAACGAGGCGTCGCATGTGACGAAACAAAAAGACACTCGTTCCCGACCGAACTAGTGCGAAGCTAGGAGACGCCATGCGCGACCCTGTCATCTTTATCGGAATGCATCGCTCCGGGACCAGCATGCTTGGGCGGATGCTCGAGGAACTGGGTGTCTTTTTTGGAGCCAGCAAGGACATCAATAACGAGGCGTTGTTCTTTCAGGAACTGAACGAATGGTTGCTCGGGCAATGCGGCGGACGCTGGGATTACCCCACGCCGTTCAATCAGTATTTCTGGCGGAACCAGGACGTCATCAAATGGACCGAGGTCTATCTTCGCAACCTCCTTGCTAGCCCTCGCGCCGTCCAATTTCTTGGCGTGAGACGGTTTCTTTCAGGCGGGATGCGATCCCTGGAAGAGCCTTGGGGCTGGAAGGATCCGCGATCGACCTTCACGCTGCCGATTTGGCTGCGTGTCTTTCCGAATGCAAAGGTCGTATCGATCGAGCGAAATGGCGTGGACGTCGCCCAATCGCTTCGAACCCGCGAGCTGGCGTACCTGAACGGTGCTTCGGCTTTCTATCGTAAGTACCGCTGGACGTTCTTTCTCCACCTACGTCGCAGTGGCTTCGCCCACTCGCCGCGCTGCCTCGCGCTCGAGGACGCTTTCTCGCTCTGGGAAGAATACACGGCACAAGCCGACAAGATGATCGCGCAGCTGCCCGCGGAGAGGGTATTGGCGCTTCGCTACGAGAAGGTGCTGGCCAATCCGGTCAAGTGGCTCAGCGAAACCGCGGCTTTCTGCAAGCTTGAGGTAGAGCCGGCCCAGATCGAGCGCGCGGCGCGAAACATCAAGGCGGATCGCGCGCAGGCCTACCAGTCCGACACGGACCTCGCCCGCTTCGCTGCTGCACACGCGACAGCGCTCAGCGCTCGCGGCTACGCTGCCTCAGAAACCGCGGAGTAGAAGCGACGCGCGTCAAGGCGCGGCGATGACTTGACGTTCGATCAATGCGTTAACGACGCGCTCAGCGGACTGCTTGGCCGTGTCGACGAATGTGTTGAGATGCACCTCCGGCCCTTCCGGGGATTCGTAAGGAGCGTCGAAACCAGTGAAGTTCTTGAGCTTCCCGGCCTTGGCCTTGGCGTACAATCCCTTGGGGTCGCGCCGGACGCATTCATCGATCGGCGCATCGACAAACACCTCGATAAACTCGCCCTCGCCGACCAGGTTTCGTACCGCGGCCCGCTCGGCGCGGTAGGGCGAGATGAACGAGCACAGCACGATCAGTCCCGCCTCGGTCATCAGCTTCGCCACCTCGCCCGCCCGGCGGATATTCTCGACGCGATCGGCTTCGGTGAAGCCGAGATCGCGGTTGAGTCCGTGCCGCACATTGTCGCCGTCGAGCAGCATCGTATGGTGCCCCATCGCGTGAAGCCGCTGCTCGACCATGTTGGCGATGGTCGACTTGCCCGCGCCGGACAACCCGGTAAACCAGACGATCGCCGCCTGTTGCCGCTTCAGCGACATCCGCGCCTGCTTATCGATCAATAGCGGCTGCCAATGCAGGTTGGTGCCGCGGCGCAGGCCGAAATCTATCATTCCCGCACCGACCGTGTGGTTTGTGAACCGGTCGATGATGATGAAGCTCCCGGTCCGCCGGTTTTCCGCGTAGGGATCGAATGCAACGGGCATGCCGGTGGCGAGATTGCAGACGCCGATGTCATTGAGCGCGAGCGTGTGCGCGGCGAGATGCTCACGCGTGTTGACGTCGATCTTGTACTTGATGCCGGTGACGGTCAGCGCCGTGGTCCGGGTTCCGATGCGGGCCAGATAGTTGCGGCCGGGCACCAGATCGTGGTCGCTCATCCAGATCACATGCGCGGCAAACTGGTCCGATATTTCCGGGCGCGAAGTCGGACTGACCAGAATGTCGCCACGTGCAATGTCGAGTTCGTCCTCGAGCGTGATCGTGATCGCCTCGCCGGCCCCCGCGGCAGCCAGCGGCCCGTCATGGGTCAGAAGCTGCCTGACCCGCGAACTCTTGCCGGACGAGGCCACGACGACCGGCTCGCCCGCGGCGATCGCGCCGGAGACCACAGTCCCGGCATAGCCGCGAAAATCGAGATTGGGCCGGTTCACCCATTGCACCGGAAAGCGGAACGGCCGGTCTGCGGCTTCCGCCTCGACCTCGACCGTCTCAAGGTAATCGAGCAGCAGCGGTCCGTCGTACCACGACATGTTTCCGCGCCGGGTGATGTTGTCACCCTGGCGGGCGGAGATCGGGATCGGCGTAATCGTTCGGAAGCCGAGTTGGGCGTTGAATGCCGTGTAGTCCGCGACGGTACGCCTGAACGTCCCCTCGTCATAGCCGACGAGGTCCATCTTGTTCACGGCCAGCAGCACATCGCGGATGCCCAGCAGCGAGCAGATCAGGGAGTGCCGGCGCGTCTGCACCAGCACACCCTTGCGGGCGTCGATCAGGATGACGGCGAGCTCGGCATTGGAAGCCCCGGTCGCCATATTGCGCGTGTACTGCTCGTGGCCGGGCGTGTCGGCGACGATGAAGGAGCGCCGTGGCGTCGTAAAGAAGCGGTAGGCCACGTCGATCGTGATGCCCTGCTCGCGTTCGGCCTCCAGGCCGTCGACCAGGAGCGCAAAGTCGATATCGTCCCCAACGGTGCCATGACGTTCGGAATCCTTGGCCAAGGCCGAAAGCTGGTCCTCGAAGATCAGTTTCGAGTCGTGAAGCAGGCGGCCAATCAGTGTCGACTTGCCGTCGTCGACCGATCCGCAGGTGATGAAGCGAAGCAGATCCCTGCTTGGCGGATTCTGCATTGAAGCCGGGGACATCAGAAATATCCCTCGCGCTTCTTCTTTTCCATCGAGGAGGCCTCATCGCTGTCGATCAGGCGGCCCTGCCGTTCGGAAACCGTCGCGGCCTGCATTTCCTCGACGATCTCCTGCAACGTCACCGCGCCGGACTCGATAGCGCCGGTCAGGGGATAGCAGCCAAGCGTGCGGAAACGCACGGTCCGCGTCTGCGGCCGCTCGCCCGGCTCCAGCGGCAGGCGCTCGTCATCGACCATGATCCAGGCACCGCTGCGCTTCACCACCGGCCGGGGCTTGGCGAAATACAACGGTACGACGTCGATATTTTCGAGCATGATGTACTGCCAGACATCGAGCTCGGTCCAGTTCGATAGCGGAAAGACGCGGATGCTTTCGCCTGCATTGATCCTCGTGTTGAAGAGATTCCACAGTTCCGGCCGCTGGTTGCGCGGATCCCAGGCATGTCCCTGTGAACGAAACGAAAAGATCCGTTCCTTTGCCCTGCTCTTCTCCTCGTCGCGGCGGGCGCCGCCAAAGGCGGCATCGAAGCCATGCAGGTCAAGCGCCTGTTTCAGCGCCTCGGTCTTCATGACGTGCGTGTGCAGCGACGAGCCGGACGCGATGGGACTGACGCCGTTCGCAACTCCCTGCTGGTTGACGTACACGATGAGGTTGACGCCAAGCCGCTCCGCCGTGCGGTCGCGGAACGCGATCATCTCGCGGAATTTCCAGGTCGTGTCGACATGCATCAACGGAAACGGCAGCGGCGCGGGATAAAACGCCTTGATCGCGAGATGCAGCATCACGCTGGAGTCCTTGCCGATCGAATACAGCATCACCGGCTTTTTGAATTCGGCCACTACCTCGCGCATGATCTCGATCGACTCGGCCTCGAGCCGCTTGAGATGCTTCGGCAGTACATTCCGACCGATCGTCGCCGGCGATTCCATCAGCATCGATTTCCCGGTCCATGGCCCGAGTGCAACAGGCCGGTTGCGGTATGCGGCACCGTTTCATCGGTTGAGTGTTTCATGATGGCGTCCATGAGGAATTGGCGTAAAGTCGATCAGAGCGGCGTGGTCTCGTCGGCGATTACCTGGAGATAGCGTCCATAGTCCGAGTTTCGCAGTTGTTGTCCGAGCCTCGCAAGGTCGTCGCGGCCGATGAAGCCCATCCGATAGGCGACTTCCTCGGGACAGCTCACCCGAAGTCCCTGACGCCTCTCCAGCGTCCGCACGAATTCCGACGCATCCAGCATGGAGTCGGGCGTGCCGGTGTCGAGCCAGGCGAATCCGCGGCTCAATAACTCGACCTTGAGTTCGCCCATACGCAGATAGGTCGCGATTGCGTCGGTGATTTCCAGCTCGCCGCGAGCGGACGGCCGCAGGGACGATGCGAAGCCGGTGATGCGGTGGTCGAAGAAGTACAGCCCGGTCACGGCCCAGCGCGACTTCGGTACCTTCGGCTTCTCGACGATCGAGACCGGGCGCCCCTGCGCGTCAAGTTCTATGACGCCATAGCGCGCGGGATCAGAAACCTGATAGGCAAACACGGTCGCGCCGGCCGCTCTGGCACGCGCCGCGGCGAGCATCCTGGGCAAGCCATCGCCGTAGAAGATGTTGTCGCCGAGGATCAGCGCAGAGCTTTCACCGCCCACGAAATCGGCGCCGATGATAAACGCCTGCGCCAGGCCTTCCGGCCGCGGCTGCTCGCGGTAGCTCATCCTGATGCCGAGATGATCGCCAGTGCCAAGCAGGTTCCTGAAGTGCGGAAGATCGTCCGGGGTCGAGATCAGCAATATGTCGCGGATTCCGGCCAGCATCAGCGTGCTGAGCGGATAATAGACCATTGGCTTATCATAGACCGGAAGCAACTGTTTTGATACCGCGCGCGTCATGGGGTGAAGGCGCGTGCCACTGCCGCCGGCCAGGATGATACCCTTCATGCATCGGCTCCAGCTATTCTTCGCGGACGCATCGCATAAGGCGTGACCGTTGGCAATTGCGACTTGGGGTTCTAGGCGCCGGTTTCACGTGACGCGAGGGCCACGCGCCGAACGCATTCGTGCACCCTGGCCTGCCAATGCGGCAGTTCCACGCCAAACTCTCGTCGCAGCTTATCGCATGACAAGCGCGAGTCGGCCGGACGGGGCGCGGGTGTCGGATAATCGCTGGTCGCAATCGGATCAACCCGTCCTGCCGGCAGGCCCTGCTCTGCCGCAGCCTTGAATATCTCACGGGCAAACCCGCACCAGGTGGCCTCCCCACCGCCGACGACGTGATAGATGCCCCAGGACATCCTGTCGGGATCGGCGATCGCGCGCCGCGCAATGGCAAGAACGGCGACGGCAAGATCGGGGGCATAAGTCGGTGCCCCCCTCTGGTCGTCCACCACTCCAATCACGTTTCGTTCGTTTGCCAGCCGCAGCATCGTTTTCACGAAATTGGCGCCCCAGGGGCTGTGCAGCCAGGCGGTGCGCAATATCAGGTGCCGCTCGCACGCCTCTATCACGCGCAGCTCGCCTTCGCGCTTGGTGCGGCCGTACACGGTGGCCGGAAAAGTGAGATCGTCTTCGACGTAGGGCACAGGCTTGCTTCCATCAAAGACGTAATCGGTCGAGATATGGATCAGCGGAATTGAGCGAGCGGCGCAGGCCCGCGCGACGTTATCGGCGCCGGCCGCGTTGACGGCGAAGGCGGCATCAGGCTCGATTTCCGCTTGATCCACGAAGGTATAAGCGGCCGCATTGATGACCAGGTCCGGCCGCTCACGCGCGATCGTCGATGCGATCGATGACGGATCGGCGATGTCGAGGGTCGGCCGCCCAACCGCCACGAGTTCCGTATCCGGCAGCCGATCCGCTTCCAGCAGGGCGCGCGCGAGCTGGCCTTCATGACCACAAACCACTATCCGGATCCGGCGATCCGTTTCGTCGCGATCGCCCGTCTGTCCCGACAATGCAGCCACCAGCATCCCCTTTTCAAGCTTCGTAGACAAAGGCCGGCGCCAAATCCCGAAGATTGGGCTGCCACCGATCCTTGTCCGAAATCGTGAGTGCGGCGCGATCCATCGGCCATGCTATGCCGAGCGCGGGGTCGTCCCATCGCAGGCCCCGGTCGGAAGCCGGCTCGTAGTATTCGTCGACCTTGTAGATGACCTCCGTATCGGGCTCGAGCGTGCAATAGCCGTGGGCGAAGCCCCGCGGAATCCATATTTGCTTCCAATTGTCGGCGCTCAGCACCTCGCTCACATGCCGTCCGAACGTCGGAGAGCCGACGCGAATGTCGACAGCCACGTCGAACACTGCGCCGCGGGTCACGCGCACGAGCTTACCCTGGGCATACGGCGGCACCTGAAAATGCAGTCCCCGCAGTGTACCTGGGTTGGTCGAGAGCGCATGGTTGTCCTGCACGAACTCGGCCGGCACGCCTTGGGCGGCCATGCGTTGGCGGCTATAGGTTTCAGAAAAAAAGCCCCGATCGTCCCGATGCACGCGCGGGATGATGAGCTTGACGTCACGGATGGCAAGAGGCCGTACTTCCAAAAGTGTATCCCTCTACTCGAAATGCGCCCACGGCAAGGGCCGAACTAGCAGTAACTGGAGCGGCAATCACCCCTTGACTGGTTTTTGCAGCCCCTCACGTGGTGTTATGTACCAAAGCAGGAACAAAAACGCTCCTCCATGAGACAGCAATACGGTCGAAAGCGGGACGTTCAACAGTATCTGAGTGAGCACCGCGCCAGATACCAAAATGAGGGATGGCGGCAAACCAGCCGAGGCACGATTCCCCAACGCAATGACCAAGCCACACAGAAAAGCCGCAACGGGTGCGTACAACCATCCTACCGAGGCGATTCCTTCCGTCGCGAACAGTGAAGCATTATAAGCTCCGCCCGCGGGAAAGTAGTTGAACATTACGACCGACAATTGCTGCTGATAGGGACAGTCGAGGAATCGCTTCAGGACGCCGATCTGACAAAAATGCGTAAGTTCGTGTTTTGAGAAGAACTCGTTGTAGAGATCGATCGCGAGCGACGGAACCGCGCCCATCCGGAAATTCACATTCAAGAAATAGAGAGACGCCATTCGCGACAGCAACCCGTTGCCATCAATCAGCCAGAATAGGAGCACCCCGACAAGGGTCGGCAGTAGCAATGACAGAACTACCGCGATTTTTGAACCCAGCGCTCTTGAAAGCACCGCCATCGTAACCAGCCAGAATGGTGCGAAGAAAGCGGTTTTGCTGACTTCCACCGGGTAGAAGCAGAGCATCAGCATCAGGACGGCGCCTGCTTGCCAAAACGCCTTCCGTGATACCAGACAGGCGAACAGGAAAGGCAACAACGAACTGGACGTTATGCCCACGAGGTATTTTATGATCGGTGGCAACGCGCCCGTTCGCATATTCGATGCCTGATCGGGCGTCACTAACTTGAAATTGTACGCGGCCCCTAAGACGATCGCGGCTATGCCCAGGAGAAAAATCCCCAACAACAAGCGGTTGAACAATACGACTGAGAGGCCACCGGCTCGGGGCAAAGCCGAGGAAATGAACAGCGCCGGCAGAAGAAACACGACTGTCGACGCCACAATTGAGATCCTAGCAGTCTCCACGTCATAGCTTCGAAGGGAGAAAAAGCTGAACCAAAGATAGCCCGCGGCCACAATTGCAAAATAGAAACCGACGAAATACCCAAAGCTGAATTCAGCAAAAAGGAAGAGCAGAAACACCGGCGCGAAAATGGCTACCGCCATGACTGCGGTTGACAGAACAGCTGGATCATACCCGATCTGGTAAACAACATAGAGCTTGGAAATGCCGACAAATGAGACGCAGGAAATGAAGATGCAGAGGATGATGGACAGCGTCAGTGCCGCGCGCTGCGCCCACCCTTCGCCGACAATTGGCGCGGATTCCAAATTCATCCGACACGGACCTTCCTTGCCCGCCAAGAAAAAACCTTCAGCATGATGGAACGCGCAATGGCCTG
>JAEZEU010000460.1 GCA_023432885.1 Pseudomonadota bacterium
AGGATCTGCCGAAGGAGATCAAGCGGCTCGATGCGGCGCTGGCAAAACTGCGCGCCGATCTCGACCGCATGCTGGAGCGCGGCGACGTCGCCGACGGCGGCGAGCACCGCGACGTGCTGGAAGCCTATCGCATGTTCGCCAATGATTCCGGCTGGTCGCACAAGCTGCAAGAGGCGGTCGGGACCGGCCTTACCGCGGAAGCTGCGGTGGAACGCGTGCAGTCCGACACCCGCGCGCGCATGCTGCGCTCGACCGATCCTTATTTGCGCGAGCGCCTTCACGACCTCGAGGATCTCGGCCACCGCCTGATGCGCCAGCTCGCCGGCCGAGACCATGCTCCGTCACGGGAACAGCTGCCCGACAACGCCATTCTGATCGCGCGCGCGATGGGGCCGGCAGCCCTGCTGGACTATGACCGCAAACGGTTGCGCGGCCTCGTGCTGGAGGAGGGCACCGCCAATTCCCATGTCGCGATCGTGGCGCGCGCGCTCGGCATCCCCGCGGTCGGCGAGGTGCCGAACGCGCCGGGCATTGCCGACCCCGGCGACGCCATCATCGTCGACGGCACCTCGGGCTCGATCTATGTGCGGCCCTCCAGCGAAATCGAATCGGCC
Organism: Pseudomonadota bacterium; assembly: GCA_023432885.1. GTDB lineage: Bacteria > Pseudomonadota > Alphaproteobacteria > Rhizobiales > Xanthobacteraceae > Bradyrhizobium. The sequence goes on from JAEZEU010000460.1 coordinate 615, forward strand.
TATGCCGAGCGGGTTCGCCTGCGCGCACGGCGGCAGGCGCAATATTCGGCATTGCGCGACCTGCCCTGCAAGACCCGGGACGGCCAGAAGATCGACCTCCTGATCAATGCCGGCCTTGCCATCGACCTGCCGCATATCGAGGACACCGGCAGCGCCGGCATCGGCCTGTTCCGCACCGAGTTGCAGTTCATGGTGAGCCCGAACCTGCCGCGCGCCAGCGACCAGCTCGCGCTCTATCGCACGGTGCTCGATGCCGCCGGCGACAAGCCGGTGACGTTCCGCACCCTCGACATTGGCGGCGACAAGGCGCTGCCCTATATGGAGACGGTGATCGAAGAAAACCCGGCGCTCGGCTGGCGCGCGATCCGGCTCGGACTCGACCGGCCGGGCCTGTTGCGCGGCCAAATCCGCGCCCTGTTGCGCGCCGGCGGCGGACGTTCGCTGAAGATCATGTTCCCGATGATCTCGGAGGTGGCTGAATTCGATGCGGCCAAGGCGATCGTCGAGCGCGAGCTGACATATTTGCGCCAGCACGGACATTCGCTGCCCGAGCGCATCGACATCGGCACCATGGTGGAAGTGCCGGCGCTGCTCTACCAGATGGACGAGCTCTTCAAGAAGGTCGACTTCGTCTCGGTCGGCTCCAACGACCTGTTTCAGTTCATGTTCGCCGTCGACCGCGGGAACGCGAAAGTATCCGAGCGTTTTGACACCATGTCGGCGCCGATCCTGCGCGCGCTGCGCGACATCGTGCGCAAGGCCAATGCCACCGGGAAGGGCCTGTCGCTGTGCGGCGAGATGGCCTCAAAGCCGCTCGGCGCGCTGGCGCTGATCGCGATTGGCTATCGCTCGCTGTCGCTGTCGGCGACCGCGCACGGCCCGGTCAAGGCGATGATCCTCGATCTCGATGCGAAGAAAGCGGAAGCGATGATCACGCCGCTATTGGACGCGCCTGCCGGCACCGTATCGATCCGGCAGAAGCTGACGGAATTCGCAGAAGCCGAGGGGCTGACGTTGTAGCGGGCCGGTTCCCGCTCCGCCCCTTTCGCTTTCTGCCATTTGAGAACTGCCATGCTGCCCGAAGCCAAACTCGACATTCTGCTCGCCCACCACGCCGCGCTCGAGAACGAACTGCTGGGGCAAGTGAGTTCCGACCGCTATGTGCAGATCACCCGCGAGCTGGCCGACCTCAATCCGCTGATCGAAGCCGTGAAGGACTATCGCGGCGTGCAGACGGAGCTTGCCGGAACCGAGGCACTGCTTGCCGATCCGGCGACGGACGCTGAAATGCGCGGCATGGCGGAAACCGAGCGTGATGAATTGCAGGCGAGACGCGACAAGCTCGAGCAGAAGATCCGCGTGGCGCTGCTTCCCAAGGATGCCATGGACGATCGTAACGTGGTGCTGGAAATCCGCGCCGGCACCGGCGGCGACGAGGCCTCGCTATTCGCGGGCGACCTGTTCCGCATGTATGAGCGCTTCGCCAACCTGCAGGGCTGGAAGGTCGAGGTGATATCGGCCAGCGAAGGCACGGTCGGCGGCTACAAGGAAATCATCGCCGAGGTGCAGGGCCGCGGCGCGTTTGCCAAACTGAAATTCGAATCCGGCGTGCACCGGGTGCAGCGCGTGCCCGACACGGAGACGCAGGGCCGCATCCACACTTCGGCGGCGACCGTCGCCGTGCTGCCCGCGGTGCAGGATGTCGACGTCGAGGTCAAGAACGAGGACTTGCGGATCGAGACCATGCGCGCGGGCGGCGCCGGCGGCCAGCACGTCAACAAGACGGAATCGGCGATCCGCATCACCCACATTCCGACCGGTATCGTCGTGATGATGCAGGACAGCCGCTCGCAGCACAAAAACCGCGCGTCCGCCATGAACATCCTGCGATCGCGCATCTACGACGCCGAACGGCAGCGCCAGGAAGCGGCGCGCTCCGCCGACCGCAAGGAGAAGGTCGGCTCCGGCGACCGCAGCGAGCGCATCCGCACCTATAACTTCCCGCAAGGCCGCGTCACCGATCACCGCATCAATCTGACGCTCTACAAGCTGCCGCAGGTGATCTCCGGCGAAGCGCTGGGCGAACTGGTAGATGCCCTCACCACCGAGCACCAGGCCGCGCAATTGGCGGCGCAGGGCGCGGCGGCGTAATCTCTCCGGGCAACCCGTCTCCGCCAAGGCCGCCGGGCTTTGCATTAAGGCCCGCCGTAGCTTTGGTGTAGGCAACAAGCCGGGATCCATAACCACAGGCGAGAGCCGTTGCGCGAACAGGCAATTCCGACCAACCTTATCGATATGCCACGGCGTATGGCTCACCGCTTTCGCCGGGACGAACGATGACTCCTTTCACCATCGAATCCGCACGGCGCGCGCTTGCGGCGCGCCTGCAATCCGCCGGCATCGAGGCGGCCGAACTCGACGCGCGGCTGCTGGTTGGCCACGCGCTCGGCCTCGATCTCACCGGCATGATCCGGGCTGCAAATCGCACCCTCACCCCGGATGAATCGGATCGCCTCGACGCCCTCGCCGGTCGCCGGCTCGCAGGCGAACCCGTCGCGCGCATTATCGGCCACAAGGAATTCTGGGGTTTGCCGCTGATGCTCTCGCCGGCAACGCTGGTGCCGCGGCCGGACACCGAGACGGTGGTCGAACTGGCGCTCGATATGCTGCGGGCAAACCCCGAGAGGCAGGGCACACGTATCGCCGACCTCGGCACCGGCACCGGCGCGATCCTGCTTGCTCTGCTATCCGAATTGCACGGCGCGGTCGGCATCGGCACCGACATTTCACAGGAGGCGCTGGAGACTGCGCGCGGCAACGCGGCGCGGCTCGGGCTCGCCGATCGCGCCGGCTTCATCCGCTCTGATTACGCCGCCGGGCTGACCGGCTCCTTCGATCTCATCGTCTCGAACCCGCCCTATATCCGGACCGGCGATATCGCGGGCCTTGCGGTCGAGGTGCGCGACCACGATCCGCGAAGGGCCCTGGACGGCGGACCCGACGGGCTCGACGCCTACCGGTCGCTGATCCCCCAGGCTGCGCGCATCCTGAGTGCGGGGGGCGTGCTGGTTGTGGAGGCCGGGCAGGGCCAGGCGGCCCAAATTGAAGCTTTGATGACCGCGACGGGATTGACGCCTCACCGGGCGCCCAAGGCCGATCTGGGCGGTATTTCGAGGGCCGTCGCGGCCCGTAAAATGCCCCGATAAAGTCCGATTGGAACGCAAAAAAACCTCTTGGAATTGCCTCCGGGAACGACTACGTTTCCGGCCACAACATCGGTCCAGGGTTGCCGGCTGGCCCCGCTAGCGAGCGGGAGGCAACTAGAGGCAGTTTAGCCCGCCGATTAACGGTTCCAGAACGCAAAGGTCTTTTGAGCGCAATGGCTGAAGCTGTGCTGCTCACGACCGCAAAGCGAACGAAAGCCTGATATTGCGCCTGAATACTTACGCAACAGAGCTGGGCTTGTTTCGGCAAGGTGAATGATTGGTCGCCGGCGATGAGCGTCGGCGGTTGGGGACGCGTCTTTTGTTGAACGCGAATATTGGCGAAATCGGCAGCGTTTCGGCCTGCACCGCAATCGGTGCACGCGAAGCTTGTGCCGCGCCATGAAAAGGCAATCCGGACGAACTACGACGATCGAAGCTACTTATCAGGGCTGGAATAAAGGCGAGACATGAGAAACGGTCAGAACAACAAGCGGATGCGCAACCGCAACAACAACAACAATAACAACAACCGGCGCGGCCAGAATCCGTTGACCAGGGTCTACGAGTCCAACGGGCCCGACATCAAGATTCGCGGCACCGCCTCCCACATTGCCGAGAAGTACGTACAGCTCGCCCGCGATGCGCGCTCGTCCGGCGATCCGGTTGCTGCCGAAAACTACTATCAGCACGCCGAACATTATTTCCGTCTGATTGCCGCCGCTCAGGAGCAGTTCCGGCAGAACCAGCCGCAGCATCAGCAGCAGCCGCGCATCGATAACGACACGACGATCGACGAGGGCGAGGATGAGGGCGACGGCTTCTCGCCGTTCGGCCAGGAGCCCGGCTTCGTGCCGCAACAGCAGCCGCAACCCTATATGCGCGACAGCGGCCAGCGGGACCGTGACCAGCAGCCCTATCAACGCGATCAGCAACAGCCTCGCGAGCATCGAAGCGACCGCGAGCATCGCGGCGAGCGCGAACATCGCGGCGATCGTGAGCATCGCCCCCAGCCGCAACCGCCGCAACCGCAGCCCGTGATCGCCGACAGCGTCGACCGGTTGCCCTCGTTCATCACCGGGGCGCAGCCGCAGATCAACGGCGGCGAGCGCAGCTTTGAAGGCAGCGGAGGTGGCGGCGAGCGCTATCCGCGCCGGCGTCGCCGGCCGCATGGCGGGCCGCGCCCGGACAACAACGTGGCCGGGGCGGCGCCCGCCGCTTCGGGCGAGGATCTCGGCAACGAGTAAGCAGCTCTACCGCGTTCACAACGAGGGCGCAGATGGCAGGGCGGGCAAAGCGCAAGCGTGCCCGCCCTCTTTCTTTTCCGGAGATCTATCTCAGGTGAAAATTCCGCACGGAGCCGCGCGCCTTTGCCAAGCTACAGCCTCGTGCCTCCCCGTGTGCTTGGCGAGGGTACCAGCACCGGCTGCAGCGAGGGAATGAGGCGCACGCGCTCGCGATGCGCGGGAAGCGCGCGATACACCTGCTTGGTGGCTTCCACGATGTGCACACCCGCGAGAGGCATCGACAGCACCTCACCGGCGCGTTCCCATGCCATGGCCGAGCGCAGGAACCAGCTGTTGGCCACCGGCGGCATGAAAAGTGCCTCGCCCCAGGCGGCCGGCGTGAACCAGGTCTGCCGCAACAACTGCGTGATCTGTGCGCGCGAATAGGGCCGGCCGTGCCCGAACGGCGTCTTATCGGTACGGGTCCACACGCCGCGGCGGTTGGGGATGACGGCGATCATCCGGCCCGAAGGCGCGAGCACGCGCCACACCTCGCGCAAGAGGGTTTCCGGATCGTCGCACATCTCCAGCGCGTGCACGAGCAGGATGCGGTCAAAGGAGGCCTCCGGCAGCGGCAGCGAGAATTCGTCGACCAGCGCTGCAAGCGCCGGCCGCCCGGTCGGCCATTTCAGCACGCCCTGGGCGGCCGGCATGAACGCGATGCAGCGCTCGCTGTTGTCGCGAAACAGCCCTAGATAAGGCGTAGGATAGCCAAGGCCGAGCACGCGCTGGCCTTCCGCATCCGGCCAGCAGGCATGGATGCCGCGATTGATCAGCCGACGCGCCACGATGCCGAGGCGCTGGGAATAGAAATCGCGGAGGTCGATGACGTCCATGTGATTACCTTAGCGCTTTCAAGCGGAGCCTGTCCCGCACCCGATGCGGGGTGGGTACCGGTGCGCGTGAAGAAAACGCTCTAATTTGAAATGTATCATGCTCACGTTCCGCGCGAAGCGCCGAAAATGGCATTGCCGCGGATGAGTTAACGCCATATCTGTTGAGCCGGCCTGGACAACAGTCCCTGGAGAAATCATGGCTGCCGAGATTCGCGTGTTCAATTGCCTGTCCGACAATTTCGGCTATCTGATCCACGATACCGAGACCCGGGCGACGGCCTCGATCGACGCTCCCGAAGCCGCCCCGGTCCTGAAGGCGCTGGCTCAGGAGAACTGGGCGCTGACTGACATCTTGATCACCCACCACCATCACGACCATGTCGGCGGCGTTGCGGAACTGAAGCAGAAGTACAAGTGCCGCGTTGTCGCTCCGCATGACAAGAAGGCCGCAATCGCCAATGTCGATCTGCGCGTCGCCAATGGCGATGTTGTCAAGGTCGGCAATCTGCTGGCGCGGGTGCTGGAGACGCCCGGCCATACGCTCGACCACGTCTCCTACGTCTTCGACCGGGAGAAGGCGCTGTTCGCCGCCGACACGCTGTTCTCGATCGGCTGCGGCCGCGTCTTCGAAGGCACTCACCCGATGATGTGGGATTCGCTGTTGAAGCTGCGCGCCCTCCCCGACGATTTCAGCCTCTATTGCGGCCATGAATATACCGCCTCCAACGTCAAGTTCGCGCTCACGGTCGACGGCGACAATCCTGCGCTGAAGGCACGCGCCGAGGAGGTGGCAAGGCTGCGTGCGCAGAACAAGGCGACGATCCCGGTCAAGCTCGGCGAGGAGAAGAAGTCGAACGTATTCCTGCGCGCCGACGATCCTTCGGTGGCAGCAGCGCTGCACATGAAGGGCGCGGCCGCCGCCGACGTGTTCGGCGAGCTGCGCGAGCGCAAGAACAAGTCCTGACCATGACGAGTGCCGCGGACATCATCGCGCGGCTTGAGCTCAAGC
>JAEZEU010000508.1 GCA_023432885.1 Pseudomonadota bacterium
GAAGCTCGCCGCCGGCTCGCACGAGCTCAAGGTGCGCGCCACCAATAATGGCGGCGACACCCAGCCGATGGAGCCGCTTTGGAATCCGGCCGGTTACTTGCGCAACGTCGTCGAAACCGTGCGCGTCACCGCGGCCTGAGGGAGGAACGATCATGCGACATGCCCCGCTCCTCGCGCTCGCCGCCTGTCTGGTGCTGACCTCAGGCCATGCCGCGCCGGTGTCCTACACGCTTCCCGAGGAAACTGCGGACTTCAAGGCGGGCCCCAATCGCGACGTCGTAAAGGCCAATTGCTCCGCCTGCCATTCTGCGGATTACGTGCAGACCCAGCCGCGAGGCGAAAAGTTCAGGAAGGACTTCTGGCAAGCGGAAGTGACCAAGATGATCAAGGTCTATGGAGCGCCGATCGACGATGCCGACGTACCGAAAATTGTCGACTACCTCACGGCGACCTATTGATCCCGCCTTGCGAACCGGGCCGCTCGCACACGCAAAAAGCGAGATTGCTGCGAATTCGCCTAAAGTCTGCATTCAATTTGCCGCAAATGTCGCGAAAAATCGGCCTTGTACGGCAATAAGGGGCGATTTTGCCGAAAAGCGCTACTCCATTTGCGCTACCAAGGCGGCAATATCCCGCGTATCCTGTGCCTTGCGAGCCAGCCGGTGAGTGCGGGGACCGGGGGTTCGTTTTATTTTGTCGATTCCGCGGAGACGACGTGAATGCCTAAAGGTACGGTCAAGTGGTTCAATCCAACCAAGGGTTATGGATTCATCCAGCCCAGTACGGGCGGAAAGGACATTTTTGTTCACATTTCGGCAGTCCAGAAAGCCGGTCTGACCACTCTCAATGAGGGGCAGTCGGTCGAATATGAAGAGGTCGCCAATCGCGGCAAGACCTCGGCCGAAAATCTGAAAATCTAGCGGTTTCGACGCGGTACGGCGAGCCTGCGACCTGGGGCTTGCCGTTTCGAATCCCTTGCCAAGCTGAACATGAACAAGGCGCGACCGGCGGACGATTCCGTCACGTCCGGCCGCCTAGTCTTCTGTCACCCACCTCGCGACAGTCATGACGTCGGGCGGCTGCAGATAACCGCGCGTCCAGAGATCTACGGCCCATTCCACCCTGGTGGCGCGATCGATGAGCACCGCGGTGTTGTGCGGCGTCTGAAGCACCAGCGCATTGCCGCGATATTTGGGATCGCCCACGGTGTGGAATTTCAACAACCCCCATTGCTGCATCACCAGCAGCAGGCTGGTGGTGTTGCGGGTCGTGTCCCAGCAATCATAATTATGCGCATCGTCGCGGTAGCGGAAATCCGCTTTCGCCACGCGCTTGTCGGTGCCGATGATCGGTCCCATCTTGCGATCGAACCAAACCACGGCCTTCTGCACAGCGGCCCGCTCCGCAGCCGCATTGGCGCGGCCGCCATTCATGATCCCGGTCAGCGCGGCGCGATCACTCGCGGAGAAATCGAGGATATGGCGGCGGCGGCAGACGAAGCCGTAGCAGACGGTCATCGACGTCGCCGACGGCGGATAGATCGAGACGCTGGTGTAGAGGTCGGAGACCGCCCGGCTCATCTCGATCGGCCCGGCCAGGCTCTGCGCCGTGACCAGCCAGCCGGCCACAGCCGCTGCGGCGACCAGCATCGGCCGCAGGCCGCACTTCACTAGCATGGCATCTCTCATGGCCCCGCACAGCCCCACCGAGAACCCGCGCAAAGCTAGCGCAGCCGGCCAGTGCTGCCAACGCGGAACGCCCGGGCCGCGTGCCACCTCGCGCGGAAAGCTGCCAAAGTTGGCATTCGCGCCACACCAGCGCCACCGCTATCGCACCTACAGCTCCTCCATCACGGCGCAGGTGCGTCTCCTTCAGGCCCGGCAGCCCCAGCGGGTGTTCGCCGATCGAGGTCGGCGACAGCCCGATGCGCCCAGTTCGACAATGGCGATGCGGCCATCCCCTTGAAGGATCGAGAAATTTTGCGGCCGGTGTTATCGAGATCATTTATCCGGAGAATGAGGCTTCTTGCTTCATTTTGTTAGTCAACGGACGATCTCGTCTATGTAACCGAGGATGACCGGGCGTTATCGACTTGATGTCCGCCGAGGAAAAGCCATGCCGTCCGTTCCACCCCCGATCCCGCCCTTCAGCGCTCCCTATGCACCCGACGATGTCGCCATCGCCGAAAAGCTGCTGGGGGGAACGAAGCTCAGCGCAGCGCAGGAAAGGCGCGTCGACCAAGTCGCGCGGCGGCTGATCGAGGCGATCCGCGCCAATGACGATCCGCTCGGCGGCGTTGAGGACATGCTGCGCGAGTTCGCGCTGTCGACCCGCGAAGGACTCGCGCTGATGGTGCTGGCCGAAGCGCTGCTGCGCGTGCCCGACGCGCGCACGGCGGATCAGTTCATCGAAGACAAGCTCGCGCAGGGCGACTTCATCCATCACGAGACCAGGTCGAGCGCATTCCTGGTCAATGCGTCGGCCTGGGCGCTCGGCGTCTCCGCCCGCGTGATCCAGCCCGGGGAAACGCCGCAGGGCACGATCGGCCGGCTGACCAAACGGCTCGGTGCGCCGGCGGTGCGCGCCGCCACGCGGCAGGCGATGCGCCTGATGGGCAGTCATTTCGTGCTGGGCGAGACCATCGAG
>JAEZEU010000572.1 GCA_023432885.1 Pseudomonadota bacterium
TCTCGACGATCTCGCGCCGCTCCTCGACGATGAAAATCTCCTCGAGGCCGACGGCAAAATTCCGCACGCCTTCCGGCTCCAGCGGCCAGGGCATACCGATCTTGTAAAGTCGCAGGCCAATCTTGGCAGCGACCTCCTCAGTGATCCCGAGTTCGCGCAGCGCCTGCCGGATGTCCTCATAGCTCTTGCCGGACGCCATGATGCCGTAGCGGGCATTCGGCGAATCCATGGTGACGCGGTTGATCTTGTTGGCACGGGCAAAAGCGATCGCCGCATAGCCCTTGTAGTCCTGCAGCCGCAGGTCCTGCTGGTAGCGGTCGTCGGGCCAGCGGATGTTGAGGCCGCCCGGTGGCATCTCGAAGTCCGACGGGATGATGAAAGGCTTCATCTCGTCGGTGAGATCGATCTCGGCCGTGGTCTCCACGGTCTCGGTGATCACCTTCATGCCGACCCAGCAGCCCGAGTATCGCGACATCGCGATACCCAGAAGGCCCATCTCGATCATTTCGTGAATGCTGGAGGGATAAAGATAGGGCATCAGCGCGGAAATGAAGGCGTGGTCCGACTGGTGCGGGACGGTGGAGGACTTTGCGCCATGGTCGTCGCCGGCGAGCACCAGCACGCCGCCATGTTTGGCTGAACCTGCCGTGTTGGCGTGGCGGAAAACGTCCCCGCAGCGATCGACGCCCGGGCCCTTGCCGTACCAGATGCCGACCACGCCGTCATATTCCGCTCCGGGCGACAGGCTGAGCTGCTGCGAACCCCAGACCGCGGTCGCCGCCAGATCCTCGTTCACGCCGGGCTGGAACTTGATGTTGTACTGCTCGAGATGCTTTCGCGCCGCGAAAAGCTGCTGGTCGTAGCCGCCAAGGGGAGAGCCGCGATAGCCGGAAATGAAGCCGGCGGTGTTCAGGCCCATGGCGCGGTCGCGCCGGATCTGGGCCATCGGCAAGCGAACCAGCGCCTGGATTCCGGTCAAAAAGACGTGGCCGGTCCCTTGGGTGTATTTCTGGTCGAGACTGATCGGACCCTGGTTGATTCCCATTTAAGCCCTCGTAAATCTTGGTCGCGACGACGGGTTTTTAGCTAACCATTCGAACTCGTTAGAACCAGTCTATGTCGATTTTTTCTTCCTTCGCAGCACAAATCTGGGCACGCACGGCGAGTTCGCGAAAATCGCAACTTCGTGCCGGGAAGGCGGGCAGGACATTGAATTTGTGTCTTGCAAGGGGCTTGGCGCGAAACGGGATATCGCATCTATAATGCGCTGGACAGGGGGAAGGATGCAGCAGCCCGGGCGACGCCTCCCAGCGATTCTTCTCAGCCTCGTTTTGTGCGGTGCATTCGCGCGCCTCGCCGAGGCAGCCGAGCCGTCGGCCGAAACCGTCGCGCGCGGCAAGGCGCTGGTGGTCGCCGGCGACTGCGCAGGCTGCCACACGGCCGATCCCGCAAAACCCTTCGCAGGTGGGGGACGGATCAACACGCCATTCGGCGGCATCTACCCGCCCAATCTGACGCCGGACAAGGAGACCGGACTAGGCAACTGGCGCGATGAGGATTTCCTGCGTGCGCTCCGGCTGGGGGTCGCGCCCGATGGATCGCGCTATTACCCCGCCTTCCCCTACCCCTATTTCACCAAGCTGGTCCGCGACGACATCCTGGCGATCCGCGCGTATCTCGCCACGCTCGAGCCGGTCCGCAACAAGGTACCGCCGCCGGAGTTGCTGTTTCCCTTCAATTTCCGCAGCGGGATGCGGCTGTGGAACTGGCTCTATTTCCAGCCGGGCATCCTCATGCCCGATCAGGCAAGGGGCGCCGAATGGAATCGCGGCCGCTATCTCGTCGAAGGTCTCGGTCATTGCGGCGCCTGCCACACCCCGAAGAACTTCCTTGGCGCAGACAAGGCCGACCAGGCGTTGGGCGGCAACCGCGTCGACGGCATGTTCGCGCCGAGACTTGATTCTGCGGCGCGCAGCGGGCTGAAGTCGTGGAGCGCCGACGACATCGCCGAATATCTGCAGAGCGGCCGCAATGCGAAGAGCAACGCGGGGCAGGTCATGTCCGACGTCATCATTGGCTCAACGTCGAAGATGAACGACAGCGATATCAAAGCGATTGCGATCTATTTGAAATCCCTGCCCGCCGGCGCGGCGGAGCCGCAGGTCTCTCCACCCCCGCCGGCGCAGATGGCGGCCGGTGAGAAGGTCTATCGCAGCGCCTGTATCGCCTGCCATGAGGCAGACGGCTCCGGTGCGCCGCGCATCTACCCGCCGTTGCCCGCCAACGCCAATTTGCAATCCGCCGATCCCGCCAGCACCATTCGCATCATCCTCGACGGCGCCGAATCCATCACCACGCCGCGCGCGCCGAACAAGGGATCGATGCCCGCCTATGCCGCAAAGCTCTCCGACCAGGAGATCGCCGATGTCGCCACCTACATCCGCAACGCTTGGGGGAACGCGGCGCCGCCGGTAACGGCAGTCGAGGTCGCCAAGGCGAGGCAGCGCTAGCTCTTGTCTCCGCCGGACTTGGCATCCTCGCTGAAAACGAATTTCGGCATCTCCCATTTGTAGTAGATCGCCAGCAGGCGAAACGAGACGCCGAGCACGAAGGTGAGCGCAGTCCAAAGTCCAGCATTGACGTTTAATCCGAACGAGATCGCATAGAACAGGCCGGTGACGATCGAGACGCTGGCGTACAGCTCGGAACGAAACAGCAGCGGCACATCGTTGCAGAGAACGTCGCGTAGCACGCCGCCGACGCATCCCGTGATCATGCCGGCGACGATCACGATCGGCAGCGAGGCGTTCATCTGCCAGGCGATGTCGCAACCGGCAATGGTGAAGACAACGAGGCCGATCGCGTCCAGCACCAGGAACGCTGCGTGGAGACGATGCACCAGCCGTGCAAAGGGAATGGTGAGAAGCGCGGCACCCGAAATCAGCGCGAGAAGCCAGGGCTGCTGCACCCAAAGCAACGGATAATGCCCGAGCAGAAC